>JAJTHA010000099.1 GCA_021299565.1 Candidatus Caenarcanales bacterium | reverse complement strand
TTTTGGTCTAAAGATAGAGTGATTTTTGACGGTTATTCAAGAAAAATGTACTTAAACAAAATCAAAGACTACTTGGATAATAGTTTGATCAAAGTTTTAGTCGGACAAAGACGATCAGGTAAGTCTTTCATACTTAGAGAATTGATTGAATTTTTGGTACAAAATCAAAAAATCAAAAGAAAAAATATTTTGTACTTGAATTTTGAAAGCGAAAGTTTGTCTTTCATAAAAAGCAACGAAGAATTAAATCAAGTTGTTGAAACATATCTAAATGAAATCAAAAAAAATACAGAAAAATTCTATTTATTTTTTGATGAAATTCAAGATGTTCATGCATGGGAAAAGACCATTAATTCACTTAGATCAAAACATTTAAAACAAGCAGAAATAATTATTACTGGCTCAAACTCAAGACTACTAAGTAGTGAGTTTGCTACTCATTTGACAGGACGATACATTGAAATAGCAATTTTCCCTTTGAGCTATTCCGAATATTGTCAAATACATAAACTAAAAACTCATCAAGAATCATTAAGTTTATTTCTAGCAGACTCACAAATGCCAGAATTGATCGAAATCAATAAAAGCGAAGTCAAAGCTTCATACTTAAGAGCAATGAGAGACAGTATTTTACTTAATGACATTGTCAAGAAATTTCAAGTTGAAAACGTTGATCTATTGCTTAAATTATTTAGTTTCCTGATTGATAACCTGGCAAATCCTTTTTCAATAAATTCAATCAAAAATACTTTGGTCGCTTCTGGCATTAAAGCAAACCCTGTCACATTATCAAACTATGTCAGATACCTAGAATATAGTTTCCTGATTCATGGATTAGAAAGATACGATATAAAAGGTAAACAAATTCTGGAAGGAGAAAAGAAATTTTATTTAAATGATATTGGATTTAGAAATTTTTTAAGCTCAGCATTTGATCCTGCTTTCGGCAAAAAACTAGAAAATTATGTTTTATCTACTCTTCTTTATCATGGTTATTGGGTAAATATTGGCAAAGTAGCTAGTAAGCAAGAAATCGACTTCATTGCATCTAAAGACGATTTAAAGCTTTATATTCAAGTCACTTATTTACTCAATAGTGAAAACGTAATTAATCGAGAATATGGTAATCTCGAGTACATCGATGACAGCTGGCAAAAAATAGTAGTCAGTATGGATAGCATGCAATTAAAACCTAAGGGTGGGATCAGACATATCCAAGCTTGGAATTTAGACAATTTTGTATCCAAGATTCACTAAAGACTAGCCCTATACCCTGCTAAAATCTATTAAATGACCACAAGTCAAGATTTATTCACCAAAGATCACAAACATATCTGGCATCCCTACACCCAGTCAAAAATACTCCCTACTGAATATTTAGTAAAAGAAGCTAAAGGCGAATATCTTTTTGTAGAAAATAGCCAAGGGAAAGAACTCAAAATCATCGATGGAATTAGTTCATGGTGGGTAAATATCCACGGGCACTCCAATCATTACATCCAAAACAAAATCATCGAGCAACTACAAAAACATCAACAAGTAATTTTCGCTGGTGGCATAAGCCACGAGACGGCAATTCAGCTAATCGACAAGTTATTGCCCATGCTACCAAAAGCAGATATCACCTGCAACGCTGCTGACACAACTATTCTAGACAAAGCATTTTTCTCAGATAATGGTTCTACCTCTGTTGAGGTCGCACTAAAAATGGCAGTTCAGTATTTTCACAATAATGGTCAAACACAAAAAAATAAATTCATCGCTTTCAAAGACAGCTATCACGGAGATACAGTTGGGACAATGTCAGTAGCGGACAGAAGCGTTTTCAATCAGGCATTTAGATCAATGATGTTTGAAGTAGATTTAGTTGATTCGCCAGCAGGGCTCTCAAAAGAATCACTAGCTCGTGTAACAATCCCAGAGAATATTTCACGTGAAGCATTTAAAGAGATCAGCGAAGATTATATCCTAAGACAAATCGAAAAACTCCTTAGGTACGCTCCCGATCAGTACGCTGGGGTTATCATAGAACCTTTGGTTCAAGGATCAGCTGGCATGAAATTTCACAGAGCTCAGTTCCTGCAAAAACTCAGAAAATTATGCAAAAACAATAATTTGCTTCTTATCGCTGATGAAGTTTTTACGGGTTTTGGAAGAACAGGTGCAGACTTCGCTTGCAAAAACGCAACTATAGTACCAGATATCATTTGCCTCTCAAAAGCACTCACCGGAGGCTTTTTACCAATGGGGCTTACTATTACCAGTCAAGAAATTTATTCGGCTTTTCATGATGACTCAAGACTCAAAACATTTTTTCATGGTCATTCTTACACTGGCAACTCATTAGCTTGCGCGGCTGCTCTTGCGAGCATTGAGCTTTATCAAAAAGAAAACAGACTAGAAGATGTAAGATTTATCAATTCCAAAATGAAACAATATCTAATTGATAGCAAGCTCGAATCTCTTGAACATATTGAAGAAGTTAGAGTCATGGGAGCCATCGCGGCAATTGAGTTTGACATAGCTGATACTGGTTACCTATCCGAATTAGGACCCTACTTGTATCAAGAATTTCTCAAAAGACAAATACTTTTGAGACCACTAGGCAATGTCTTATACTTCCTTCCTCCTTATACTATGACTCTTGCGGCTCTCGATTATACTTTGCAGTCTATAGTTGAGGTAAGTAGCAATTTGAAAATTAGAGTAAAAGCCTAAATGCAATTTTTAATAGAGCATTTCAAATCTATATTTCTCACACAAGCTAATTCACAACCCTTGGCTTTTGTAATTGCTTTTACGGTCACTTATGTTTTAACACCATTAGTGCGCCAAAGAGCACTAGAGATGAAACTACCAGAACGCAAGCAGGAACATCATTTAAGTCATAAGGACTCCAGCAATATTCCGAGACTCGGCGGCATTGCCATTATGATTTCTATTCTTGTTACTATCATTTTTTATCTAGCAGTATTTGGACGCTATACTCCTCATGGCATCAAGCACTTGGAGCTTGAAGCGATTATGGCGGGGACATTAATTATGTTTTTCGTAGGCTTACTTGATGACATCAAATCACTTCCTTGTTTCACCAAACTATTTGCCCAGATTTTTTCCGCTTCTATAGTATGGTTTATGGGTATCAAAATCCAATTCTTAGCCAATCCAATACATTACATAGACCACGCTCAAAGAGCGGCTTTCAGACTAGATGATTTGATGAGCTTTGTTATTACAGTTTTGTTTATTGTTGCCATCACCAACGCCATTAATCTTATTGACGGCATTGATGGACTTGCTGTAGGTGTCTGCATGATAGTTTCGATCGCTAGCTGGGCGATTAATTTGAGCCCACTTCTCAATCAACCAGCGGGAGCGATTTTTGCTGCGACTATGGCTGGAGCTTGTTTTGCATTTTTGCGTTATAACTTTAATCCCGCTAGGATTTTCCTGGGGGACAATGGCGCTTATTTATTAGGCTTTGCACTTGCTTGCATCTCATGTATTGGACTTACCAAAAAAGTTACAGTTGTCATTCTTTCTCCAATTTTACTCTTGGTATTTGTCATGCCACTTCTAGATATGTTCTATGCTGTTTTTCGCAGAGCGTCCAACAATCGCAACTGGTTCAAACCCGATTTAGGACATCTGCATCATCAACTACTTAAAGAAGGATATTCTGAGAAGCAGATAAATTATTTTTTTTATGTGATAACTT
>JAJTHA010000232.1 GCA_021299565.1 Candidatus Caenarcanales bacterium | reverse complement strand
GGATAAAAGTTTTATTTTCCCGAGACAAAGTCAACAAGAAAATTTATGCCTCACTGATTATTTCAGATCATCTCAAGCAAATACAGTTGCTTTTCAAATAGTTAGCATCGGAGCTAAAGCTGCTGAGTTTGTATCAAGTCTATATCAAGCCGGTAAATTTGATGAATATCTATATCATTATGGTTTAGCAACTGAAGCCACTGAGGCACTTGCTGAATATGCTCACGCTAGAATCCGCCAGGAGCTTGGTTTTGCTGCCGAAGATCATAAAGATTATTCTAAGCTAATCAAAACCAATTATCACGGCATGAGATATAGCTTTGGCTATCCAGCTTGCCCTAATCTAGAAGACCAGCAGATTTTATTTGACTTACTTAAACCTGAACGAATCGGACTGGAACTATCTGAAGAATTCCAGATACATCCTGAACACTCGACTTCTGCAATTGTGGTGCATCATCCTGATGCTAAATATTTCAATATTCGCTAAAAAACCTAGCTTTTTTTAATTTTAGAGCTTAAAAAGCTTATTTCTTAACCTGAGCTTTAAAATACAGTGTACAATATATATTATACACTGTATTTTAAAGGAGTTGAAGATGAATAAGTTAATAAGCATGATACTAATACAATTAATACTAACTAAGTCTGTTGTGGCCATTGAAAGCTACCCCATTAGAATAAGGTTCTTAGAGTCTTATACGTCTAAAGACTTAAGAATTGGGAATAAACTGCAGTTCGAATTATATGAAGCTCTAAATTCAAATCACAAACTACCAAGACTAAGTAAGGGATATATCGAAATACTTTGCGTAAATAAATCAGAATTTTTTGTACAAAAAGCAAGAGTCTCTTTAGGCAATGGTAGATTTGCCGGACTTGAAAATATAAATCACGAAGTCAAAATGTTTAATTTAGATTCAAAAGAAAAAATCAACATCACTGACTTGACTGCTCTTGGTACAACGGTTGCAGGAGGAACAATAATTGGCACTTTTGGAGCACTTGGGGCAGCTACCGTAGGAGCAGTTCTTGCGGCACCCGCGTTACTAATTGGTGGGGCTGTTTTTGTAGCTGGCAAAAGTCTAAAAAAAGAGACTGTGGTAATCGAAGACAACAAAATATATGATGCAGAGATAGAAATTCTTGATTAAAATCATAATTCAAGCTGAAAAAGAAATTACAAATATAAAAACTTAAGCCGCCATTGCCAAGTGACTTTCAATCTCTCTTCTAAATTTTGCTATGCGCTCATTTTCAGCAAGTTGAATCTTCAAGTCCTCAGCACATTGATAAGATTTTTTGACTACATTTATCGCAGTATGAAAAATTGACTGCGCATATTGCCTGTAAAAGTTATTTGGATCTTCAGGGAATTTTGGAAGCACAGTGAAAAGTATTTTTCTTAAAGTTCTAATTTTTCCTTTTAGATTTTTTTGTTTGAATGATTGGCTTTTAATCAAATTTTTAATGAATTTCTCTAGTTTCTTTAGATCTGGACTAGAATTAGAGTCAGAGCTTAAATGATACTTTTCCGAAGTCTGTGAAAGTCTTTGTGCGGCGAATCTCGTCTCTTGAGATCTATCAATCTTACTTGGCTCTCTATAATTCAACAAATCTAATTTTTGATCTGAAGCTTCATTTAATAGCTTCCAAAACGAATCAACTTCTGCTTCTAATTCATTCTTTTTGATTTTACTAGCTTCAGCTAATGGTAAATGCCTGTGTTTATCTTTGTAAAAACCTTCATTATCATCACTAAATCTAATCAAGATACCTTCAGTGCCCTTAATACTTACAATTGCATCATTTCTAAATTGCTGGTCAAAGTTTTTTGCATTAAAAAAACTTCTCATAGCCCTAAGATCATCAATGCAAAACTTAGTGAAATCTCTAAGACGTCTCACTTGATCTGGATTTAATCGCTCTATGAAACCGGAACTAAGAATCGCAGAACTTTTTTCGCGAAAGTCGCGAAGATTTTTGACGGCATGATCAAAATCGATATATCTTTGCTTGAAAATATCCTGAGTAACTGACACCTGATAAAAACTTTTTTTTAAAGCAGGAAAGGCATTATATAAATCAGATAAAGTATTTAATTTGCCTTTAGCAGACTGTTTTGGCAAAAAGAAGGCTTGTATTTTGCTATACAATTGACGGTCAAGCTCATGACCTTTCTTGGATTTTTCATGTTCTATAAGCCTGCTGCGTACAATCACGATAACAGCGCAGCATGGTTTTTATCTTACATTCGTTAGTAAAATTTAATGATTCTTGATCAATTAAGAATCATATACAATTGAAGCTTGCATGCAAGCACTTATCAATATATTAAAGGCATTTATAGAAGGACTAGCTGAAGGTTGTAGAGACTTATATGATTGGAAAAGAGAGCCAAGACAGAAACCAGCTAAATTAAGCGACAAATCATTCACAGCTTATTTAGGTAATTCAGAATGGCAACAATGGTTCATTAAAGAAACTACCGCTCAAATCTTTGTTGTATTAGTTCTACTTATTTTAATTCGTGAAGGCATCGGGGAATTTAGATTTATCCCCTCAGAAAGTATGGTCCCGACAATGCAAATAGAGGATAAACTATTTGTCGAAAAATTCTCAAAACTTTTTCAAAAACAATATCAAAGAGGCGACATAATTATTTTCTATCCGCCTTCGGAAGCAACCAAAGGCGAGGATGTACTCAAAAATGATCCTTTTAGTGTTTTTTGTAGATTAACTGGTTTGCCTTTTTTGCCTCAACCAGAAGCTTATATCAAAAGAGTCATTGGATTACCTGGTGACAAAATTAGAATTGTCAGACATCAAGGAGTATTTATCAATAATCATCTGCTTGATGAACCTTATCACTACGGCAGTTTAGACTTTCTACCAGAATACGATATGGAGGAGATAGAAATCCCTCAGGGACAGTATTTCGTACTTGGTGATAATAGAAATTATAGTTTTGATAGTCATTATTGGGGTACTGTTCCAAAAAACAGAATTATTGGTAGAGCTGCTTTCTTAATTTATAGACCGCTCAAACTCAAACCAAATTTAGAATAAATAGACTATGAACAAAATATTTTTTACTATAGTTTTTCTAACTGCAGTATGTTTCTATAGTTTAGCTAATAATTGCTTTCCACTAATTAGCCCTGATGAGCCCCGCTACGCAGAGACGGCAAGAGAAATGATAGAAAGCGGTAATTTAATCACACCCTATTGCGATTACCAGCTAAGATTTGATAAACCAATTTTATTTTACTGGCTAGAATCTTTGTCTCTGAAAGCATTTGGTTTAAACGAGTTTGCCGCAAGACTACCTTCTGTATTTGCTGGAGCTGGATTGATATGGCTAGCATTTCTGCTTGCAAACTTACATGGTTACGCTATTTCCGCGTCTTTGATTCTACTCACAAACTTTGCCATGCTAGTTTTTTCTCGATTAGCTGTCACTGACATGCTACTCAATTTTTTCATTTCAGCCTCTTTAGTG
>JAJTHA010000226.1 GCA_021299565.1 Candidatus Caenarcanales bacterium | reverse complement strand
TCAGCCATGGCTTTTATTCTTTTTTAGATCTCTTAGAAAACAAAAACAGAAACTACAAAGTAAAGTTTCAAAAGAAACTATTTTATCTTTGCACCTAAAACCACTCGAAGCAGAAATAGTGAATAATCTTGAACAACACGGCAAGTTAAGTATCAGCCAAATGTTACAGTTGATTACTTGTAGCAGAAATACGCTTAAGAAAACATTAGCTCTCATGATAGAAGAGTCCAAAATCAAACGTCATGGCAAAGGCAAAGCTACCTGGTATACGCTTTAATCACTAAATCTGCTAATATCAAATTATGCCAAAAATCATCGCCGTAATCCCCGCAAGACTCTCAAGCACAAGGTTAGCTGAAAAACTCTTGTTAGAAATAGACGGGAAATCTATAGTACAAAAAGTTTATGAACAAGCTAAGCAATCAAAGCTAGTTAGTGACGTAGTTATAGCAACAGACGCACAAAAAATATTTGATCACGCTAAAAGCTTCGGTGCCAAAGTCGAAATGACATCTTCGGCTCATCAATCAGGAACTGATCGTATCGCTGAACTGGCCGCACGTAACCCAGACTGGGACATAGTTATAAATGTGCAAGGTGATGAACCATTTATGAACCCACTCGATATCGATGCCGCTGTTGAACCAATGTTGCATGATCCTACTATCAATATGACAAGTATATATTTTGAGACAACAGACAAAGCGGCTATGTCAAACCCAAGTGTGGTCAAGCTAGTAACAGATAACGATAACTACGCTATGTATTTTTCAAGAGCGCTGATTCCTCATGATAGAGACGCGAACAACACCATTACTTACAAAAAGCATCTTGGCTTATATTGTTATCGTCGTGAAACTGTCATCATGATCAGTAACTCAATCCCCAAAACCAATCTCGAAGATTACGAGAAGTTGGAGCAATTAAGAGCTTTAGCTAGCGGCATCAAAATCAAAATGGTCAAAGCGAAAGCCTCTTCTATTGGCATAGATACTCAAGAAGATTACAAGAATGCAATAGAAATTGCAGCTGGTAGAATGCAGTTACTATAAGGCTTTTACTTAGATACAAGATTCATCTGAGAATAAGCGATATTGTTAAAAGCGCTAATTCCAGGATAAATAGCTTGATTACCCAGATATTCCTCAATGCGTAATAATTGATTGTATTTAGCAACTCTATCTGATCTACAAGGTGCACCAGTTTTGATTTGACCAGCGTTTGTTGCAACAGCCAAATCAGCAATAAAGCTATCTTCAGTTTCACCAGATCTATGAGAAATCACAGAAGTGTATTTGTTGCGTTTAGCAAGTTCGATTGAATTGAGAGTCTCAGTAAGTGTCCCGATTTGATTGACTTTGATCAAGATGCTGTTTGCAGTAGCTTCTTTAATTCCTCTAGCTAGTCTTGAAGTATTTGTTACAAACAAATCATCACCAACCAGTTGAACTCTAGAACCTAGTCTTTGAGTCGCTTCTAGCCAAGTGCTCCAATCTTCTTCAGCAAAACCATCCTCTAGAGAGATAATTGGATATTTTTTGATCCAATTTTCGTAGAAATCTACCATTTCAGATCCTGAAAGCTTCTTGCCTTCTTTTTCTAGATTGTAGGTTTTGGTTTTTTCGTCATAAAGCTCTGTTGCAGCAGCATCAATTGCGAGCATTACATCACTACCAGCTTTGAGACCTGTTTTTTCAATAGCTTTCAAAATTACCTCAAGTGCTTGCTCATTGGCTTTGAGGCTAGGAGCAAAGCCACCTTCATCGCCTACGCTAGTTGCGTAGCCATCTTGTTTGAGAACTGATTTGAGGGCATGATAAATCTCTGTACCCATGCGCAATCCTTCATAAAAGCTTTTTGCGCCAGTTGGCATAACCATAAATTCCTGAAGATCAACTGAGTCTAAAGCGTGTTTGCCGCCATTAAGAATATTCATCATCGGCACAGGAAGAGTTCTTGCGTTTGGTCCGCCTAGATAAGCATATAAAGGCAATTGACAAGATTGAGCGGCAGCGACGGCAGTAGCTAAACTCACACCCAAAATTGCATTGGCGCCAAGTTTAGATTTGTTGTCAGTGCCGTCTAAATTAATCAATAAGTTGTCTATCTCAGCTTGTTCAGTAGCATCTAGTCCGATGACTTGTTCTGCGATGATTTCGTTTACGTTATGAACTGCTGTAAGCACACCTTTGCCAAGATATCTAGATTTGTCTTCGTCTCTTAATTCACAAGCTTCAAAAGCACCAGTGCTCGCTCCGCTTGGAACAGCGGCTCTACCTTGAGAACCATCTGACAAAAGTACATCTACTTCTATCGTTGGATTGCCTCTACTATCTAAAATTTCGCGAGCTATAACTGATTCAATATTTGACATAGTTAAGGATTATAGCAGGGTAATTTTTTAATCAAAATCTTTCTGCAGGGCTAAAATTGATAAGCAATTTTAGTTTAGCGAGTTCAAGGTTGAAATAATTTTTGAGCTCTAAAAAAACTCTTTAAGAGAAATTTAATTATTAAGTTAAATATCTTATCTTAAAATATTTACTTGTGCAAACCTTAATAGCTCCATCAATAACTATAAAAACTCACTTCGATCCACAAAAGTGTGAGCTGACTATTGCTGAATATTTT
>JAJTHA010000180.1 GCA_021299565.1 Candidatus Caenarcanales bacterium | reverse complement strand
TGGATATTTAAATTTAGGGTGGTCTTTAAAAGAAAAATCACAATGTTTTAGATCGACTGATCCCACCAATTTTTGACCATTTAGAAACAGATCTGCATCTAACTTGCCCGAGTTCGGCGCCAAATGATATTGACTGCTTAAAAAATCAAATTTTGATATTTCACCTAAATCTAAATCTTTGGCTGTGATTACCAATTTTGGCAGCTTGAAATCATCATCAATTTGACCAAGTAAATTTACTTGAGAAGAATCATTGATTTTAAATTTGAGATTTTTGAACTTTAGTGATTTGTGGTCATAGGCAGTTTTACCATTAAGGTTTTTGATTCTAAATGCATCATCTACAACAAAAGATATATCGTTTAGATCGCCATAAGCCTTATAATCAGTGTTTTGGGAGACTTTAAAATAAAAATTGTCTATTATCCCTGTCAAATTAGCTAGCCTATGCTTTTCTGTTAGTGAATTGAAAAATTCTGAACTATTAAAAGAAGCTAGATTGATTTTTGGAGATGCCAGTTCTAAATTAAGACTATTCAGCTGTCCCAATTTGAAATTACCTTTTGCTTCAATATAGCTAGTCCCAATAAAAGAGCTTAACTGAGGAATATCGATGTAATTGTCTTTAATATCAAGTTTGGTAGTTAAATTTTGGATTGGAATTTTTAAAGCTTCGGTATAATAAAAAGTTTTGGCAAACTTGATAAAACCATTTAACAATACTGGGAATGACTCTCCTTGGCTTGATTTTTTGATATTAAGACTAAAACTACTATAACCTCCAACAAGAGCCTTTGCGAAATACTCTGAGTATTTATTGAAAAACTCAAAATTTTGTAAAAAAAGTTTTGCTTTATCTAAAGGCAAATCCGAAGATTCTAGATTTAAATCATAAAATTTTGAATCCAAATTATATTGCCCACTCATAGAAACTTTTGCAAAATCTATAGGGACGGTGAATTGATTAATCGTTAGCAGTTTAGAATTGATACTACCTTTTATTATTAGATCTTTTTGATTCGCTAAATCAATTGCTGAAACTATGTTGTAACCCGATTTATTTCCGGAAAAATCGAGAGTGAGATTCATGTTTTCTGCGATTTTTAGACCCTCTAATAAACCAATAAAAGCCAAATATTGGGCTTGTCTCAACTCATCAATTTTATTTAGCAAATCAAGAACATTAAGTGACTTAATTGATCCTTTGATTTGATAATTTTCGTTATCATTATCAAAATTATTAATTCTTCCACTAAGTTGAATTGATGAATTGAAAAACTGCATTATAAATTTTTTAAAAATTAGATCTTTATCTGACATATAATCCAAATCAATATCTAAAAGCAATTGAGGGATATGATAGAGATTATAAATTACCGATTTAAAAAAGATTTTCTTAGAATCTTTATTACTTGAATCAATTTGTCCAAAAAGATTGAGATTGGCTTCATGGGCATATTTATTGAAAAGAGAATTAATTTCTTGAGATTTATAATTGTTGATTAAATCCAAAAGAAAATTTAGATTCAACATATTCAAATTTGCAATATGAAATGTTAGTTTGTTTTTTTGCAAAACTCTATTTTGCTCACTTAAATCGATTTCACCTTTGACACGTATAAAATTCTGAGAATCAATTGCCGTTAATGAAGAATAATCGTCAACTAAAGTGCTGTCATTATAAGCTTTTGGTGGATTTGCCAAAATCCAAACTTGATATATATCTTCTAAATTCTTGCTCTCAAGCTTAATGCTAATAACATTATGCTTAATCTCCTTAAAGCTCATGATGTCTTGTAAATCGACGATGACATTCGGGAAATCTACGTTTTTAAATTTGAAACTAAAACGTTTCTTTTTGGGTCTTAAAATACCAGTAAGATTCCATTTACCACTATTGTCTCTAATTGCATTAATCAAAAGACTTCTAGCTGAAATATGATTAATTACCTGCTCTCTTCCTAAAATATTTGCTAAAGACCAAACTATATCTAATTTCTGCGCCTCTAGTGCTTGAATTCTTTGTTTATCCAAAATCTCCAAAGAATCAAAATGAATTTTAAATTCTCCATTTTCAATATTTGAATTCAAACCTTGATAAAGTAATTCTCCATCAAGATCTTTTTTTATATAATCGAGTCCTTTTGTGACTAAAAAATTACTAACTGTTTTTGAATTTTTTTTGAACCAAAAAAAGACAGCCAGCAGCATAATTAAAGCCACTGAAATTAAAACTATTCTGCGTTTAGATTTATCTTCCCAAAACACCTAATCCCATTTTACAAGCTAATTCAAGGCTTCATCAATAAGATAAGAATTAATGATTGTTGTTTTATGTTTTGTGGACTATCTATTACTAATGGGCACTATGGAATGAGGCATAGAATTATAAAATTTATTGTAATTTTAATTTGTATTTTTGGGCTAGCTAAATCAGGACAGGCCACTTTCCTGCCACTCACTGTCCAAGAACTAGATGGAAGTCCTAGTATTTCAAAAGTGAAAAACATTACTTTTAATGGAGCTACACTAAGTGATCTTCTAAATGGAAGAGTTATGGTGACTGTCTCTTCAACAACTAGCTCCGCTGGTTCAACTGGTGCTATTCAGTTCAACAATAATAATGCTCTTGCCGCAGATTCTAGTAACTTATTTTGGGATGACACGAATAATAGATTAGGTCTTGGAACTAACAATCCAGGATATCCATTACAAATTGGCTCTGGCACCGCAGTAACAAATTCTAGCAACTTAACAGTTTATCCAAATAATTTAATTAACTCCGGATTCTCTACAAGAATTACGGTAGCTGGAGCCAATAATTATCAGGATATGATTTTTGAAAAAACGAATGCTGTATCTACCATGAGAAGCTGGTCGTTTGGAAATAGATATGATACTCACTTTGGAAATTCTGCAGGTAGTTTTCAAATAGTAGGTGCACATACAGATGGTTTCTTAAGAACACCTTTAATTGCTCAGCCAAATGGTGATTTAATTTTAGTTGGAGCTTCTAATGCTATTAACGGAAATATTGGCGTGGGGACTTCTACCCCTGCCCGTAAATTACACATAAGTGAAGCCATGCGTATTCAACCGCAATCTAGTCCACCTTCATCGCCAGCTCTGGGTGATTTGTATGTTGACTCAGATACTAATTCTCTTTGCTTTTATAACGGGAGTGCATGGATTGCCTTAACTGGTGGAGGTTGTAGTTAGTAAGCAACAACATTAGTTACTATTTCTCCCTAAGCAAAGAACTCATCCAAAAATTCTTTCCAGGGATAAACGGTAATATCTCCAAGGTCTCTCTTTGAGACCGCTCTAGAAACACAAATCAATTCTGCATCATTTCTAATCTCTTTAAAAGAAAATAATCCCTTCAAATCAGCTTTGCTAGGCACTTCGCTAGATTTTATTTCGATAGCAAAAACTTTACCCTTGCTATCCTCAATTATTAGATCAACTTCGGCACCACTTGCGCTGCGATAAAAAGAAAACTCAAAATCTTTTTTGAGATATTGATTTAGACGAATAATTTCATTAACTATAAAATGCTCAAAAACAATTCCATAATCGTAAGTACCTGGTTCTATATCTTCTTTAAGATTTTTC
>JAJTHA010000161.1 GCA_021299565.1 Candidatus Caenarcanales bacterium | reverse complement strand
TATGCCACAAGTGGAGAAAACATCCATAAGATGATGAATGGACTAGCAAGTATTTTCACTTCATTATCAATCTTTGCAATTAGGATTAAGGCTTCAAGTATCAATGCAAAACCAATAGAGACTATGTGTTGTCTAAAAAAATAATTTAACGATAATCTTGATTGAATCTTTTTCTGAGCAGCACTAACCCATTCAAGAAGTTTATGCTTGCTAATTAATAAACGATAAATTGTACGCCCGATGGCATCAAACATATTTATGGCGTAATAAAGCAGCAATGCAATTTGACATAAAGTTTGCTGTAAGGCAATTGATAACTCATACTTAAGATTAGTTCTAAATTGTCGAAAATTTATATTTCTTGGATAAACGACTAAAGTCGAAAAAAAAGATATAAATGACGGAAACGCAAGTCCTAAAAACACAAAATTAGTCCAATACAAATGAGGTGCATTTGGTAAAAACCAAGCTAACAAAAGGGTCAAAATCATTACTGGAGCTGATGAAGATCTTCTGAGATTATCAATCATTTTCCAGCGACCAATTAAAGTAACAGAGTTATCTCGTAATCCCAAAATCCAGGGTAGGAGTTGCCAGTCTCCTCTAGCCCATCGATTCATTCTTGATACTGACACTTCTATGTGCGCAGGATAGTCTTCAAACAAATCTAGATTACTAATAAAACCGCTTCTTGCAAAAGTTCCTTCAAAAAGATCGTGACTTAGAAGTGAGTTTTCAGGAATTCTGCCTTCTAATGAATCCTCAAAAATATCAACATCATAAATGCCTTTTCCGGTGTAAGTACCTTCACCAAATAAATCTTGATAAATATCTGAGCTAACAAAGCCGTAAGGATCAATACCGCAAGGACCTGAAAATAGTCTTTGGAAAATTGAACTATTCGCTCTTGTCGGCAAGGAAGACATAACTCGTGGTTGCAGTATCCCATAGCCTTCCACAACTCTTTTGCTGATTGGATCTAAGCGAGGCTTGTTTAAGGGATGAGCCATGGTGCCAACAAGCTTATTAACAGTAGCTATTGGCATTAGTGTATCGGCATCTAGAGTAACGACGTATTTTATATTTTTGGGCACTATGAGAGCTTGATTATCGGTACACATATAAGTTGTGTCCAAATGTCCGCGAAGCAAGCGATTGAACTCATGCAGCTTACCTCTTTTACGCTCCCAGCCCATCCATTTAGTTTCATTTTGATTATAAATACGAACTCTATTGAAAACAAAAAATCGTTTTTGTCCATCCGCAAAAGATCCGTAACGTGAATTAAGCTCAGAGATTCCTTTTGTAGCAATATTCAGTAATTTATTGTCGTCAGTGTCATTGACATTGTTTGAATCTTTCCAATCAGCAAGTAACGCAAAATGTACTTTCCCTTCTGAATTTGACAAATAATGAACTTCTAATTGCTGTAGATGCTCCTCAATAACTTTTTGATCTAAAAGTAGTATGGGCATTACAACAAAAGTACTTAATGCTTCTGGAACGCCGTGTTTAAGATCAATTCTTGCTAAATTTTGTGGTCCCATAATCATTGAAACTGATTTATTGAGAATTGGAATTGCCATATCTGAGGCAATTGGAAAAGCAATTATTGCAAAAACCAATAGCAGCCAAGGTTCTAGACCATATTTAAAACCCTCATAGACAGGAAAGGCTAAGATAAAAAAACTAAAAACTAGTATCGAAGAAGAGTAACCTATTTTGGCATTAGAAGTATAAAAATCCTTCAGTCTTCGATTAAAAGAAGGTTTGAATTTAATTTTCTTCTCTATAGTTTTACGTCCTTTTGAAATCAAGTAATAACCAGGATCGGTTTTTCTTTCTTCTTGAGCATTAATCTCAGTATCTTTATAGTTATTAATTGTTGAAATTATTGTTTCTGCAATATCATTTTCTGCAGTTTTAGATCCTTTAGCAAGCTCTTCAAGAGCATGTAGGTATTGGTCTTGAGTTGCCAAATCTAAGCTAATAAATATTGGATTGATATTCAGTGTTGCATTTACTAGACTTACAGATTCAAAAAATTTACGCCAGTCAAAAGTTGAAATCAAGCGCATGCTAGTAATAATATTGCGCACAGTTAGATTAGTGGCTGATTGTTGATTGTGTTCAAGAGAGACGATATCATCAGCGCTTAAATTCATAGTGGCAAGTTTTGTATTTAACCACTGTAAAACCGGTGTCACCGAAGAATCTTGATAACGTAAGCGCTGAATCAGTTGCACTAAAAATGATTCTCTTAAAGTCTGCGCTCCAAAACTATATAAAAATCTTTCAGCTGCTTTGGATTTATCAAAATCTGGGTCTAAAACATCGTCGGCAATTTGGTTTGCGGCTTTGCGTGACTGTATTGCATTCGTTATACTTGTACTAAGGCATCTTAAATTTTCAATTAAAACTATTCGTAAAGTAATTGCAATCGCCCAAATCTCACCAATGGTCAAGGGTTGAACACTTTGATAAGCTCTAACAAATTGAATTAATAATTCTGGATCAAATCTACTATCTGCGTGAGCGATAAAAGCCGCTGACAAAGCATAAACACGTGGATATCCTTTCAGAGGACCTTCAGCGAGCTTAGGTAATTCTTCATAAAACAATTTGGGTAAATGTTCTTGTATATCCTTTAGTTGTTCTTTGATGATATGAAAATTATCAATTAACCATTCGGCAGCAGAAGTTATAGCTTGTTTTTGATTAATCGCTTCATTTAATGCATGGTAGCTATTAAAGACTTGTTTTTTATTGTTTTTAAGTCTTTTGTAAAGGTTGTAGCCTTTTTTGGGATTTTTAGTGATGGTATGGGTATGTGCGAGACTCTCTGCGTGTTGTATTAATCTTTCTGCGCTGAATATCTCTGAGCGTACTGAAGCGACAGATGGCGCCTCAGCTACAATGAACTGATGATTTAGGCAATCATAAGCCTTTAGACTATGATCATAAGTTATTTTCATGCGGGGGCTTCCCCGCTTTGCCAAATAATTTGAATACGAATTATTCTAGCAGAAAATATTAGTCTTCACACGATTCATCTGCACTTAAACTTTTATCTGATGAATGATTGGTGTCTAGAATACTTGCAAGTAGCTTTAAAGCTTTAGAAAGATTTTTTTGTTGGATCTCAGGAAGCTTACTTAAAGACTCTAAAAGTTCTTCTTGTAGAGGTAGTGGGGATTTTTTAGCGATTTTTTTTCCTTCTTCAGTAATTCGAATCCTAACCTGTCTTTTATCATCTTTAGATCTTTCTCTGATTACCAGATTTTTTACTTCAAGTCGGTCAATAATTCCAACCATAGTGCTAGGACTTAAATGAACTTTACTGGCCACCTCTGCCAAAGTCAACGGGCCCATATGATAAATAGTAATCAATGAAAAGGTTTGAGGGGAGGTTAAATTATTTTCTGTTGCTAATCTTTTGGAATTTAAATTTATTGCGCGAGTTATTCTTCTTAGATAGCCAAGTATTTTAAAACCCAAGTCTTCTTCTTGTTTTGATCTAGTTTCAATTATTTTTTTTTCTTTCATAGATTTATTGTCATTTATTTTTTTTGCAAATGGCTCCAATATCAGGATTAGTCTATCAAAGTTAGCTTATTCTTGCAAAATTAGCTTTAAAAAGTAAATGTTATAAAACCATCAAGCAAAGTATTTAAATATATTCATTCGTACACGAATCATTTGTACTATAATAATTACAGGACGAATTAAAGGGCGTACTAAAGGTAAAAAATGAATAAAGACACAATAAATGGAAATCTCAAAATGTTCGCAGGGCAAGCAAAAAAGCAATGGGGTAAATTAACAAATAACGATTGTAAAGAAGCTGAAGGTCGTATGGACTTGCTGGCTGGCAAACTCCAGGAGCGATATGGTATCGCTAAGGAAGAAGCTGCGAAACAGGTTCAGAAATGGTCTGATGGTATAAAGAGAGGGCTAAATGCTTAGAGTTGCTGTCATATTCTTTATCCTATCAATTGTCGCAGCAGTTTTTGGATTAGGAGGAATTTCGGACTCAACGGCAAATATAGCTATGTTTTGCTTCTGGCTATTTCTCATTATATTTCTAATCAATCTAGTCTTCGGGCTTTTAGGTTTGAGAAAACCTAGTATTTCATAAATAACAAAACAAAAGGAGTTAACAAATGAAAAACACACAATTAATTACAATGCTTGCAGTCTTAGCTGCAACTAGCGCAGTTTGCGCAGAAGAAACTAAAACTACAACGACAGAATACATGTACGTTAGAGATGGAGAGGGATCGGGCAATAGTAGTAGCACAAGCACTAGTCGTACTAAATCTGTGATAGCAGAGCGAAGAACTGATAAATCAATACTTATGGATTTAGATGAGAAAATCGACAGTTATCCTGATCTTGATGATGATGTATCATTCAAAGTTGATGATGGAGCTGTAACGCTATCGGGTAGAGTTGAAAATACCAGTGAACGTGATCATGCCGGAATGCTAGCCGCAGAAATAAAAGGCGTAGTCAGCGTTGACAATTTAATAGATACTGAGTAGTAATTTAAAACAAAGCAGTTTTGATTAACACTATTAAATCTAATATAGAGGAGCCTAAATCAAGGCTCCTCTTGCTTTTTGGGGATATTTACTAGCAAAAAAATGAATTTGAGTAAAATTTAAGTTAAAAATACATATTTCCGGGCAAAAAATTACTTTAGAACTCATGAGCACAAATGCAACAAAAGTAAATAATATGATTTGTATTGGCAGCCCATTGCCGGCTGACTTTATTAAAGCAATAATGCAGGTCCCTCATCTGGATTTCGCAGACATTAAATGGGTTGAAGAGGCCAATGTATTTGTATCTTTTCAAAATTTTTTCAAAATCAAACCCGAAACAAATCTTCAAACTCTCAAAGATCAAATCAGACTAAATATTTATTACAAGTATTTCCCAATCACTATCCAATCCAAGGGTTTAACTCTATTGCCAAGTACTTTCAAACCTCGTACCCTTGAGTGGGAGCTAGAAATGGTTTGCCTTAAAGATACTAAGAACGACGTCACTACTTACAAAGAAAGAATGACTAATGATATGAAAGATATTTTGAAAACAGCTTTCTATGGAGTGCAGACCGCAGAATGCAATCCTAGTATAATTTTGGCGCGCACCCCTGAGTCAGTGCATAAATTTGATTTGAACCCACTTCGTGAGTTCAAAATGCCGAGAGAAAGATTCTATCTAGAAAAACTTTTTATCGCGACTGTATCTAAAGATGAGACTGGTTTGAAGTATAAGTTTGACTATGTTGAATAGTTTAAACGAAATAAAATAATTTCTTCAGGCTAGCGATGTTTACTATTAAACTAAAAACGATGGTAATCATTAGAACAATAATGACTAATACCTGATTCTCTTTAAGGCATTTTATTAAAGATTCTTTTTTCCATGTTTTATTGGCAACGGTTAACACGATATTGCCCATCAATAAAGAAGCAAAAGTAAAACATCTGATTTCGCCATCGCTTTTACCTAAATATCTTGTTGTAAAATACACGCCTAGGGTAAAAATCAATAAAGACAAGCCTTGCAATAGACTCTTGTATATCACCTGCTGACTAAGTATGGGTTCAGAAAGTTTTCGTGGTCCTATATTCATTATATTTTTGGGTTCTGGCGCAGATTCAAATACTATCGAACATGTTGGATCGACAATTAATTCCAAGAGAGCAACATGTATTGGAAAAAATATAATTGGTAATCCGCTAAAAATTATCGGGACCATAGTGAGTCCTGCAATTGGGATATGGATCGCCAAAATATACGATAAAGCTTTTTTGAGGTTACCAAAAACTCTTCTACCAAGTCTTATAGCAGAGACAATAGACGTGAAATTATCATCTAATAAAATCAGGTCAGCAGTTTCACGAGCCACTTGAGTCCCTGACTGTCCCATGGCTATACCGACATCGCTTGCTTTTAATGCTGGAGCGTCATTGACACCATCACCTGTCATAGAAATCACCTCTCCATTTTGCTTAAAAGCGTTAACTATTCTCAGTTTGTGTTCGGGTCTAACTCGTGAAAATATAAAAATATTTTTTACTGATTCCTGTAATTCTTTATCAGAGAGAGAATCTATATTTTCTCCACTAAGGTGTTGTTCATAGTTTTCGATTCCAATATCTTTTGCAATATTTTGTGCAGTTACAGCATGATCTCCGGTAATCATGATGACTTTAATTCCCGCACTTTTGCACTCTGCTATCGCTTCTATAACACCTGGTCTAATGGGGTCATGAAAGCCCAGAAGCCCTTGAAATTCAAACTCTATATCATGTTGAGTGAGTGGCATTTCAGTAATTGAACTTTTAGACTTTGCAACTCCTAGTACCCGTAATCCTTTCTCTGCCATTTTGCTGACTTGCTCAGCGATAGTTGCGATTTGATCCTGATTAAGATGACATAAGTCATAAACCACTTCTGGTGAACCTTTGCAGTAAATAGAAAAATTAGACTCATTTGTTGCATTCCAGGCTCTAGACATTGCAAAGAAATTTGTCTGAAGGGGATATTCTTTAATTAAAGTCCAATTTTTGTGAATATGACTTGAATCGACCAAATTATTTTCTATCGTTGCTATTAATGCTTTTTCCATTGGGTCATAGGTTTTTTCTCTACTCGCTAAAATTGCATATTCAATTAAATGATGAAACTCTTCGGGTATCTGCTCTTGATTAATTTCATAAGCAGTTTGCATATTGAAGACTTCTCGAAGTACCATTTTGTTTGTCGTGATGGTCCCGGTTTTATCACTGCAGAGCACACTGATTGAGCCAAGAGTCTCAATAGCTGGTAGTCTGCGGGTAAGTACGTTTTTACGTGAGATGCGCCATGCCGCTAAAGCCATAAAAATAGTCAAAACAGCCGGTATTTCTTCTGGTAGCATTGCAGTAGCAAAAGTAATTGCAGTAAGTGAGGCTTTGATCCAGTCATATCGCATGGTCAAGATTATCATCACTGCTAAAAACAAAATACAATCAATAATCAGAATTCTATTGACAATGATTTTGGTTTCTTTTTTAAGAGGAGAATCGTTTTTGGTTGAAGTGATGATAGATTGACCTATTTTTCCTAGTTCACTATTGATGCCGGTAGCGATTACTTTGCAGTAAGCTTGTCCTTGGGTTACAAAAGTACCGCTGTAGACAATATGATTTGAATTTTGATTATTGTTTGGGGCAATGGGATTTGCGGACCAAGTACTTTTTTCTACTGGTATCGATTCACCTGTTAAGGATGATTCATCAACCATTAAGTTTTTTGTTTCAAGTATCAGGGCATCAGCGGTGATTTTATCGCCTTCTCGTATGATCAAAATATCGTCAATAACTAAATCACGACTATCAATTTGAATTTCTTGCTCATCTCTTATAACGATTGATTTTGGACTCGATAAATCCTTCAAAGAAGAAAGCAATTTTTCTGTTCTCCATGATTGTATTACCGTGATGCCAATAATTACTGAGACAAATATCAGCAATATAATTGCCTGTTGCATATCTCCAATAATCAAATATAAAAAACAACACGTTAGTAATAGCAAAAACATTGGTTCTTTTACGATATTTATACTTGCAGTTAAAAAATTATTAGATTGAGAGGACGCCAGTTCGTTATATCCATTGAGTTTCAACTTCTCTAATACAATGTTTTTTTGAAGACCTTTATAAGGCATGGGATCATTCGCTGGTTTAACTATCATTTGGTAATAAGTTTTCCAAACGAAAGCCGATTAAAGATTTTTTGCAAATCGAGCAGATTTTATTGATGAACATTGACTGAGTATAGCACGCCAGTGATTTGAATTTATCAGCAGTTACTCGAAATACAGTCCATTCGTCCATTGCGATCGCACCAAGTGATTTGTAAAACTCAATACTTGGCGTATTCCAATCAAGTACCCACCATTCAATTCTTCCCAAATCTTCTTCTATAGCTATTTTGGCAAGTTCTTTAATTAGTGCTTTACCAATACCTTTAGCTCGAAATTCTGGCTTGACGAATAAATCCTCTAGATACAATCCTGGCTTTGCCAAGAAAGTCGAAAAGTTATAAAAGTAAATAGCAAAGCCTGCAGCTTCGTTTTCATATTCAGCTATTAAACAGTATGCTTTGGTGTTTTCACCAAATAAATTTTTCAAAATTAAATTTTTATTGGCGCTAACATCATTTTCAAGTTTTTCATAAAGCGCAAGAGCTTTGATGAATTCCAAAATTAATTCAGCATCTTCAATAGTGGCTTTGCGGATTGTTAAAGGCTTTTTGTCGATTTGCATGAATTAATACTTAAGTTTATCAATTTCTTCTGCCGCAGCAAAGTCCATGAAAGTTAAACCATTTGCGTTGTGGGTCCAGTATCTAACTGTCATAACTTTGTAAGAAATAATTATTTCCGGATGATGATTTTGTTTTTCTGCAATAGTTGCAATCTTATTTGCAAAATCCAAACCGGCTAAATATTTATCAAATTTAAATTCTCTTGAAATGGTCTGAGGCTGAGTGTCTGTCGATAATTTCCACTGGGGATTAATAGATTGATAAGCACTTGAAATGGCTTGACTATCCATCGCTTGAGAGGGGCAATCTCCATGATCAACGCATTTTGAGTTCATAATGTATATAATTGTAACATCTTCAAAATGCAAGTGTCTTTCGATAATAGTTATATAAATTTGCCAGAACACTTTTATCAAAAAGTTTTGCCAAGCCCTGTTACAAATCCACAATTGATTAAGTTCAATTATGCTCTTGCAAATGAGTTAGGATTGCAATTTACTTCAGAAGACAATCTTGCTGAGATATTCTCTGGCAATAAAATCCTAAACGGTTCAGAACCAATTGCTATGGCTTACGCGGGGCACCAGTTTGGACATTTTGTGCCGCAATTGGGAGATGGTAGAGCAATTCTGTTAGGAGAAGTGATTGATATAAATCAAAAGCGCAAAGATATTCAATTGAAGGGTTCTGGACAAACTGCTTTTTCAAGACGTGGTGATGGTAGAGCTTGGTTAGGACCAGTTTTAAGAGAGCATGTCGTTAGTGAAGCGATGCATAGCCTTGGAGTGCCTACAACAAGAGCACTTGCGGCTGTAGGTACGGGAGAGAAGGTTTATAGAGAACAAGGTGCTTTACCTGGAGCAATAATTACACGTGTAGCTTCTAGTCATATTCGCATCGGAACTTTTGAATATTTTTTTGCTAGAAAAGATTTTGAGGCTTTGGAGACTTTGCTTAACTATGTGATAGCAAGACATTACCCAGAACTAGAAAATTCTGAAAATAAAGCTTTAGATTTCTTGCAGGCTTTAGCCAAACGACAAGCTGATCTAATTATTAAATGGTTGAGCCTTGGCTTTGTACATGGTGTCATGAACACCGATAACTGTAGTATTTCTGGAGAGACTATTGATTATGGTCCTTGTGCTTTCATGGACAGTTATGATCCAAACACTGTCTTTAGTTCGATTGATCATCAAGGACGTTACGCTTATCAAAACCAGGTCAATATTTGCCTGTGGAATATTTCTTGTTTAGCATCAACGCTGCTGCAGATGATAGATAAAGACGAAAAACTTGCAATTGAAAAATGCAATGGAGTTTTTGCTTTTTATAAAAAATATTTTGATGATAATTACACAAAAGTTTTTTTAAACAAAATAGGCATTTTTGAAATTCACGAAGAGGATTTTGTTTTGGTGCAAGATCTTTTAGAGATGATGTTTAGATTGAAGGCAGACTTTTCCTTGAGCTTTCGTTATTTAGCCAAAGTGCTTAATAGCGATGAACAAAGCTTTGTTGGCTTGTTTGAAAATTATCATGCTAACAAACAAATTATTGATATTTGGCTAGACAGATGGCGCCAAAGATTAGCTCAGCAATCATTATCAATAGAAGAAATTATTGCAAAAATGAATTTAATCAATCCAGCATATATCCCCCGCAATCATCTTGTAGAAGAAATGATATCCAAAGCTTATTTAGAAAATGATTTTTCTGTGATGAATGATTTGCTTGAATGTTTCAAGAATCCTTTTCAAGAGCAAGAATGTTTTAGTCATTTCATGCAAGCTGTAGATAGCAAGACCAACAACTATGTAACCTTTTGCGGGACTTAATTTGATAAATTCTAGGTGATTTAGGGTATAATATACTCATTAATTTCGATCGAAAATAATGAATGAAGTCTAGAAAATTGATCAAAAATATAGAGGATGATCTGGCTAATCGCTGGATTACGGTTATTCTTGGGCCAAGACAAGTTGGCAAAACAACACTTCTCAAGCAAATTCATCAACAAACTGGTGGCTTATTTTTGGATTTGGATATTTTTAGTAATTTTGAAAAAATTTCGAGCTATGAAAAATTTATCCAAACTCTAGAATTGAATTCTTATAGAAAAAATCAAAAAGATTTCTTCTATGTTTTTTTAGATGAATTTCAGCGATATTCAGATATTTCAAGAATACTCAAAAATGTTTACGACAATCACGAAAACATCAAAATTCTAGTAACTGGTTCATCATCTTTGACAATCAAAAATCAAATTCAAGAAAGCTTAGCTGGGCGTAAAAGAGTGTTTGATTTGTATCCATTAAGTTTTGAGGAATTTTTAGATTTCAAAGATAAAGATGATTTATTGAAAATTTACCATAGCCTCAAGCAAATGAATTCAATTGCGGACCTAAATAAACTTGCCCCAGAACTTTATGATGAGCTTGAAGAGTTTTTGATTTTTGGTGGATATCCGAGAGTAGTACTTAGTTCTAGGGCTGATAAAGTTTTGGTTCTTGAAAGTATATTTGATAGCTATATTAAAAAAGATTTGGTTGATTACTTGAAAATTGAAAAGATCATCAATGCAAAAACATTAATGGAGCTACTCGCGGTAAATAATGGAGCAATTAGCAATTACAATCATTATGGTGGAATTGCAGGTATAGACGCTGTTACTGTGAAAAACTACATAGAGATTTTAAACGAAACTTTTATAACAATTGCGCTTAGACCTTTTTACAAAAACAAAAATAATGAAATTAGCAAAAATCCCAAGATCTACTATGTTGATACTGGTGCAAGAAATTTTTTAACTAATAACTTTAATCAATTGTCAATTCGAGATGACGCCCCATTCTTATTTGAATCTTTTGTGATTTCAGAAATACTAAAAGCAGGTTATAAACAGGATTCTTTGAAGTTTTATAGAACTCATACACATGTTGAAGTTGATTTGGTGATTGATCTTGTCCACAAACAGGTACCAATAGAAATCAAATACAAGAACCACATCAAGAAAAAAGATTATTCGGCATTGTCATATTTTATAGAAAAATATAAGTGCTCAGAAGCGTTTTTGGTAAATCTAAGTCAATCAGGTGTTTTGAACACTTTTGGTGAAAAATATCAAGCTATCAAGAACTCAACCTGTTTTAATCTTCCGGCAATAAACTAAACCTCACCCAGCATTTGCTCTTTCTATATTTTGGCTTAAAATTTTGTAAATCGCATGATTTCATCGAAATGAGGGAATAGATATTTATCAAAAAGATTTTTTGTTTGTTCAAAAAAATAAGGTATTGATTGCAGCCCAGCACAACCATGCACAAGCATATCTTCATTAACAAAATTTGACCTAGTTTTAGCAACTAATGCTTGAAATTTAGCATCATGCTCTAGAAATTGTTGGTCTAGATTAATTTCACCAGATTTAGGATCATATGATATTGCCCTGTGCTCAATATCACGTCCACATCTTTCTTTAGCTTGGTCTGCAGGCGTTGATTTGATTGCATAATGTTCGTCAGGTCTAGTCAATAAATATGTCTCCAAGTCAATCAGCGCTAAGAGTGGGACTTGAGTCAGCTCCAGAAGTAATTTTCCGGAATTATCTAAGATTTTTTTGAACTGCTCTAAATTCAATTTATCTCCTTGCTTAATTATTACTGCCTTTATGATTGCTTCCCATAAATGCGCGGCAGAGCCGACACCAGCTTTTATCAAATCCGGAAGCGTTGTACGTTTGAGAGGACTTTCTAAAGATCCAGCTGCAATTTTCTTCATGGGACACAATTGTTGAATATGTTGTTTAAAATCAGAGAAAAAATTCAAAAAAGCACCACTAGAATTATTTACTATCACACCAATTAGAGCAAATAAATCAAACTGCTTAGATTGACACATGGCAGGCAATGATTCAAGCATTTTTTTTCTGTCTGTAGTAAAAGTATTTTCAGGTTGCGCAATGTGCTCATTAATGTCTCTGGTTTTTATGCTCTGTTGTATATATGGTTGAACTAATCTTTTTCTCTCAGCAGTACTACAGACCACTAGAGGACTAATGGAATCGGGTCCGACTTTTTTGGCGCCATAAAGTCTATTTATGAAGTCAGCGTTTGGAGTGGAAACAGCAGGCATTTTGATAATAATAGCAAAATAACATATCTGATTTTTAGGTGCTTTGACTCATATTATTACTTAAATTTATTTATTACCAAGGTGAATTTGCCAGAAGGCAAAGCTATTTCTGGAGAATCTTTTTTCTTTTCGCCATTCATGCCTCTCAGAAAAACCCCAGCTTGTTTATAGTCTTGATTGAGAACTAATCACTTTTTGATATTAACATTATATAAACTTAGCTTACAAGCCAACTTGCGTTTGGCGGACATAATGTCCATGGTTTAGGACTCGGTAATTATATTTTTTTGCAAGATCAGCTATGGTCTTATAGGCTTTATGAGATAGAGTTTCTAGTTCTTTATCACTAACTAGTTTTAATTTATCACCGGCAGGTTCTACAATTAAGCAAGCATTATCCTCTTTACTTGCCGATTTCATATTGTATTTCCCTTGAGTATATAAAGCAACAATATCATCTTTAGATAGTTGTTTTTCTGTTTCATCAACAACTCTTCTTGAATCAGCAGTATCAATAAAAACTTTCAAGTATTCAGTAAAGATTTCTTGTACTCCTTTATTCATAAGCTTTTCAATCAAGTCTATAGTTTCTTGTTCTTGCCTAGGGACTAAAATTGTTGAGCAACTCGATTCTACACCTGTAGACTTCAGGAAATCTACAGCTCTTAAATGATCATTAGGTTCTGTTGATTTTCCAAATTGATTTTTACCTGTGGTGTTATCGACACCTATATAAACGGCTTCAAGACCAGCTTCCTTTAATTTTTGAATCACTTGTTCGTATTCACCTTCAGCTTGATCTGCTCTTGTTGTGATCAAGGTATCAGAACGAGTTTGAATCGCAAATTTCAGTTCTTCTTTGCCTTCAGCTTTTAGTCTTTGATTTAGAGCTTTCATTAATTCAGTAAATTGCTCTATCCAAATATCAGAAGAATAATTATCCGCTCCTGCCAAGTCTATGTTTCTGTCCCTAAGCCCATTTTTGCTATTTTTGGTAACAAAATTGCCATCTTCAAGAAATAAATAACCAATAGGTTTTGGATTATCACCCTCATAACTTTTTCTAACTACCTCTTCGATCTTTTCCACAAAATATTTAGCAGAAGCTCGTCTTGATTTGGTGCTGATTTCACAAAAAGTACAGGTAAATGGACATCCTCTCAAAGACATTATTCTATGCATATGTGAACCAGGTTTGGGATCTTTGAAGATCGTAAATTGCATTTCAGGCTCAGGTCTATCAGGGATTTCCATTTGAATTGCTGTTGGTCCTCGTAATTTATAATCATCTGTTCTTTGTCTTCCAAAGTATCTAATATGATTTATGCTTTCTAGTTTTTGCTTTAATCTCTCTCGATTGCGGGGCTTATTACGATGCCCTTCAACTACATCAAGTAGTTTATCGAAATCTATTTCAGCATCACCAATAAAAGAAATATCTATTGGGTAATTTGTTTTAAGCTGTTCTACGGGAGAGCTTAGTCTTTCATGAGTGCCACCTTTGATAATCAAAACCTTTTCACCAAATTTTGCTTTAACTGCTCTTGCAAATTCTAGAGCCTGAAAAGCTCCAGGGGAACTAGATGTAAGAGCAACAATATCACCAGGCTTAATTGTTTCAAGTGCATTTTGCCAAGCTTGTGAACGATTTAAATGAAATTCTTTATTTGTATAACCATGACTTGAAGCAATTTTT
>JAJTHA010000062.1 GCA_021299565.1 Candidatus Caenarcanales bacterium | reverse complement strand
GCTATTGGTGACAATGAAAAGATCAACGCCATTATTCAAATTTTAAAACCATACGGAATCAAAGAAGTCGCTCGTACCGGAAGCATCGCGATGTCGAGGAAGTAAATTTCAACAATATTCAAGTCAACAATGACAACTTAGCATATGCTGAATTAATCACTAGAAAGTCACTCCGAGACCTGCGAAGCAGGTCGTGGGAGTCCACGATGCATAAGTAAACTGGACTGCCACGCTGCTTCGCAGCTCGCAGTGACTTTAAACTATACTTTCAAGTCTAAGTGCAGAGTAGTTAAAGCAATCAACTATGCAGTTTTATTACCAGCAGGTTCCTTAGAACCAGACCCAGCCGCTTCAGTGCTAGAAAGAGACAAAACTTTCTTTCTTGTTTTAATAGTAGATCGTTTCAATTCTTCCTGCTCATCAACAGTGTAATTACCAAGCACTCTAAATTTAACTTTAGCTTTTATAAGTGATTGACGCTTATCTGCCTCTTTCATATCCTCAGTAACTTCTTCTGTAGAAGTGCTGTAGTCTTTTTCTGTAGGAAATTCTGAATCAAACTCCAAAAACGCTTCGACTTTGCTACCAGGAATTAATCTTTCATGAATCATTTCATCAGAAATTGTATCCTCAAGAAGCTTTTGAATACTACGTTTCATTGGTCTAGCACCAAAAGCCTTTTTGTATCCTTCAACTGCGACTTTGTCTTTAACTTCATCGGTTAGTTGAATAGTCATACCATGCTCTTTAAGTCTGATTTCTAGATCTTTGATCATGATATCTACAATAGCTCTCATATCATCACGATTTAAATGCCTAAAGATCACGATATCATCAAGTCTATTCATAAACTCTGGTTTAAAGACTCTCTTCATATCATCAAGAACCATATCTTTCATTTTCTTGTATGAATCTTCTTCTGCTTTTTTCTCTGTACTAGCAAAGAAACCAATACTAGAATCACCAAGCATTTTCTCTGCTCCTACGTTTGAAGTCATAATTATGATTGTGTTTTTGAAGCTTACTTTACGTCCACGACTATCAGTCAAGTGACCATCGTCTAGCATCTGCAACATGATGTTAAACACATCTGGGTGAGCTTTTTCAATTTCATCAAAAAGCACAACGCTATAAGGCTTACGGCGAACAGCTTCTGTCAATTGTCCACCATCTCCATAACCAACATATCCTGGAGGAGAGCCAATCAGTTTGCTGACATTATGTTTTTCCATATATTCAGACATATCAACTCTAATGAGATTTTCTGAACTACCAAAGAAAAAGTCAGCAAGCACTTTTGCAAGTTCTGTTTTACCAACACCAGTTGGTCCGCAGAAAATAAATGTTCCAATTGGACGCTCAGGATTTTTCAATCCGGCTCTAGCTCTTCTGATGGCTTTAGATACGGCTGTAACAGCGACATCTTGACCTATCACTTTGCCGTGGATAATCTCTTCCATGTTTTTGAGCTTTTCTGTTTCGCCTTGTTTCAAGTCACCAACAGGGATACCAGTCCAACTAGAAACGATATGAGCAATTTCTTCTTCTGTAACAGAAGGTTTATTTTTTTCTTGTTCTTTTTTCCAGCTCTCTTGAATCTCTCTGATTTTGTCTCTTAAATCATTTTCTTCATCTCTAAGTTGTGATGCTTTTTCAAATTCTTGATTACGAATCGCATCTTCTTTGTTTCTTGAAATCTTGATTAGTTTGTTTTCAAGCTCTTTACCTTCTGGTGGCAAAGTACTTGCTCTAAGTCTTACTCTAGAACTAGCTTCATCAATAAGATCTATCGCTTTGTCCGGCAAGAATCTATCAAAGATATATCTATCTGACAAAGTTGCCGCAGCTTCAATGGCTTTATCGGTGATGATCAATCTATGATGATCTTCGTATTTTTGTCTTAAACCTTTGATGATCTCTACTGTTTCATCAACAGAAGGAGAATTAACAATTACTGGTTGGAAACGTCTTTCCAGAGCAGCATCTCTTTCGATATGTTTTCTATACTCTTCAAGAGTAGTTGTACCAATACACTGTAACTCACCTCTAGCTAAAGCGGGCTTCAGAATATTAGCCGCATCAATTGCGCCTTCAGCAGCTCCAGCACCAATAAGAGTGTGCAACTCATCTATAACTAACATGATGTTTCCAGAACTACGGATTTCATCCATGATTTTTTTAAGACGCTCTTCAAACTCGCCTCTGTATTTGGTTCCAGCGACAAGTAGTCCCAAGTCCAACATCACTAATTTTTTGCCTTCTAATATTTCTGGCACATCTTGAGAAACAATACGTTGCGCTAAACCTTCTGCTACAGCAGTTTTACCAACACCAGGTTCACCAATAAGAACAGGATTGTTTTTGGTTCTTCTACCTAATATTTGAATTACTCTTTCGATTTCTTCTGATCTTCCAATAACTGGATCTAATCTGCCTTCAGCAGCAGCCAGAGTCAAATCAGTACCAAACTCATCAAGAGTTGGTGTTCTGGTTCTGCCACCTTGTTGGTTGCCAGATGTAGCTTTGCTTGAGCTGCTAGGGCTAGAACCCAATAGAGAAGCCGATCCTGTGCCAGCAGCAGAAGCGCCTCCTGTAGAATTTTCGCCAAGTAACCTAATAATATGTTGTCTAACTTTTGCAAGATCGACTCCTAAATTATCAAGTACTCTTGCTGCAACTCCTTCGCCTTCACGAATTAAGCCAAGTAATAAATGTTCGGTGCCAATATAATTATGTCCAAACTGACGAGCCTCATCCCAACTGAGTTCTAGCACTCTTTTTGCTCTTGGAGTGAATGGGATTTCAACTGCAACAAAACCTGAACCTCTGCCAATAATTTTTTCTACTTCTACTCTTGCGTCTTTGAGATTGACGCCCATTGATTTAAGAGTTTTGGCAGCAACTCCTGTTCCTTCGCCGATGAGACCGAGTAGAATTTGTTCGGTTCCAACGAAATTGTGTCCTAACCTTCTAGCCTCTTCTTGGGCTAACATAATGACTTTTATGGCTTTCTCTGTAAATCTTTCAAACATATTGGGGGTCTCTTTATAAGTACTAACTATATTATTCACAGATTTTTGCTATTCAATTCATTAGATATGTCTTAAGCTTGTAATTTTAATATTCAAGATATATGTAAAAACAAAAAGACCCGGCGTCAGTCCGGGTCTTTTTTAGTTAAACTAGGAAATTAATATACTTATTAAGCAGCAGTTTTGGTCATAGTAGCTCTCATTAATGCTTCTAAATCATGTTTTAGAGCATAAAGAACCGCTTGAGTTCTGTCATTTACTTTGAGTTTAGTAAATACGTTGTTGATATGAGTTTTTACTGTTGACTCAGAGATAAACAATTTTTGTGATACTTTTTTGTAATTAAATCCATCACATAAGTATTTAAGAACTTCTGCTTCTCTTTCAGTAAGTAATTCCAAATTAGCAAAATTTGTATTGCTTGAAGTAAGTACTGACTGTTTTTCAGAGATTAGGTTTTTGATGTTTTTGCTGATAACAAAGTCAATAAACAATTGACCAGCTTCAGCAGCTTCGATAGCAAGAGAAAGTGTTCTTTCTGCTCTTTCGCTCAATAACCATGCCGAAATATTTCTAGTTAGGTAAATATCTAAGATACTATCTTCGCTAGTATTTCTCGAAATAAAGATTACCTTTGTTTCTGGTGAGCAGTTATTGATTTCATTTAAAATTTCTGCAGCTGTTTTGCGACCAGGCAACTCTGAAGTCATAATAACGACTTGAGGTTTGCGGTTGCTAACAACTTGGATTAGGGCTTCTTGAAAATCGACTCTGTCGATTCTGTTGTAGCCTGCCATGTTGAGTTCTTTAGTGATCTGAACGGTAGATTGTACAGGGCTAAGCGCGATAATAGCTTCCCTGCTCTGGTTAGATGCAGTATTCATGAGTTGGGGGTCTCCTTGTTTAACTTATTGGGGGGGTGTTAAAAGGCTAGAGGGGTTTATCTAGGTTCTTTTATTTGTGCGTACTTAACTTTGTTTAGCACTCACCCTATAGATATAGGCTTAAAACGCTATTTGTTCCCAGGGGGAACCCTCGAATTTGATATAAATTCTCTCACTATTGGTATTTATCGGACAAAGTGGTGAAAAATCAAGTTAAATTTGTTTAATTTTTCATCTTTTTGTCCACTTGCTGCCTGGCACCAAATAGGACAAAATTAGGCATTTTTGGTGCTAAAATCATTAATGTATCGATGAAAAAACTACCTGCGACCTTACCTTTTATAATTTTGGCTTTATTTGTAACTCTTTTTGCTGTCAGCCTAATGGGGCAAGAAAAACAACGAAAAATCCTTAGCTACAGTGAATTTATTAAAAAACTTGACCTAGAAGGCGGCAATAGCAACATCAAAAAAGTTGAATTTACCAATGGTAATGATGTAGCTAAAATCGAAGATAAAAAAGGGGAAGTTTATTATGCTAGAGTTCCAGCCAATTTACTAGGCAGTAACGCCGATTTGGCGGACAAATTAGTTGCTAATGGCATCGATGTAGACGTAAAAGCCCAGGCTAATGATGGGGTGTGGGCAGGGATTTTGTCCAATTTTGTAGTACCTTTGGTGCTTTTTGGTTTATTTATTTTTATGCTCAGAAATGTAGGTGGCGGAGGACCAATGTCCTTTGGCAAAAGCCGCGCGAAACTTATGACCAAAGACATCAATATCGGCTTTGACGATGTTGCTGGCATTGAAGAAAGCAAACAAGAACTAGAAGAAATTGTGGACTTTTTGAAAAACAGCGCCAAATACACTTCACTCGGCGCAAAAATACCTAAAGGTGTTATTCTCATTGGACCTCCAGGTTGCGGTAAAACCCTGTTGGCAAAAGCTGTTGCGGGAGAAGCTGGAGTGCCGTTTTTTTCAATTTCCGGTTCAGATTTCGTTGAAATGTTTGTCGGTGTTGGTGCCAGTAGAGTAAGAGATCTTTTTGAACAAGCAAAACGCAATTCACCGTGCATAGTATTTATAGATGAAATTGACGCAGTTGGTCGCCAAAGAAGCGGCATGTCCGGCGGCGGCAATGATGAACGCGAACAAACTCTCAATCAACTTTTAGTAGAAATGGATGGTTTCCAACCGAACAGCGGCATTATAGTTCTTGCAGCGACTAATCGTCCAGACGTGCTTGACAAAGCACTTTTGAGACCAGGACGTTTTGACAGAAAAGTTTCTATCGATACTCCAGATCTCACCGGTAGGCACGATATTCTAAAAGTACACACCAAAGGCAAACCTGTTGCACAAGATGTTGATCTGGAGGTATTAGCCAAACGCACTCCAGGATTCAGTGGTGCCGATATCTCCAACTTGATCAATGAAGGTGCGATTCTCGCAGCAAGAGAAGGCTGTAAAGAAATCACCATGCACTATCTAGAAGAAGCTATAGACAAAGTTGCGATTGGTCCAGAGCGCAAAAGCAAAATCATTAAGCCTAAAGACCAGGTAAACACTGCGATTCACGAAGTTGGTCATACTTTAATGAGTATCTATTTTGAATCAAGCAATGAGTTTCATAAAGTGACCATTATCCCTCGTGGAATGGCATTGGGTTTGACTTGGTCAACTGAAGAAGAGTACAAAGTATCAGCTTCAGAAAAACAATTGAAAACCGAAATCAGAGTTCTTCTTGGTGGTAGAGCAGCTGAGGAAATAATTTTTGGCAAAGAAAACGTAACCACCGGAGCTTCCAACGACATGGAAAGAAGCTCAGCAATTGCAAGAGCCATGATATCCAAATTTGGAATGAATGATGGTCTTGGTATAGTGACTTACGGCGAGAAGCAAGGCAATAGTTTTCTTGGATCTGATTATGATTCAAGAAATTTCAGCGAAGAATTCGCTAGTCGAATAGACGCAGAAGTGCAGAAATTAATTGCGTTTTTATATGAAGAAGTGAAAACCACTCTATTACAGCATAGGGAAGAATTGCTCGCTGTATCACAAGTGCTTCTACAAAAAGAGACACTAGATAAAGAAGAGGTTTTTGCTATTTTAGAAGAAGTCAAAAACTCTAATTTTGAAGCTATTCCACTTGATGAATTTGAAACACTCGCAACATCAAGAACTCCAGAAAAAATCAAAGCGATGATAGCTGAAGAAAGAGATAAACGTAAACAAGAAAGAGAGAGATTAAGAGCTTTATATGCAAACACTAACTTGCAAACAGATCAGAAACAAATGGGTTGAGTTTTTCACCCAAAAATGTAGTAAAACGCACAAACTATATCCATCATCATCACTAGTTCCTGACAATCCTACATTGTTATTAAATTCTGCTGGCATGGTTCAGTTTGTACCGATCTTCTTGGGTAATAAACCAGCACCAGAAATTCCTAGAGCAATCACTATTCAGAAATGCGCTCGTGTTGGAGGCAAAGACAGCGATCTTGAAAACATCGGTCGCACAACAAGACATCATAGTTTTTTTGAGATGCTTGGGAATTTTTCTTTTGGTGATTATTTCAAAGCCGAGGTGATCCCTTGGGCTTGGGCATTTGTAACTGACGAACTCAAAATGGACCCTCAAAGGCTTTATATATCAGTGTTTGCAGGTGATGAAATAAATAGTTTTGACAAAGAGGCATTTGATCTATGGTCGCAAGTGCTTTCCAAACATTTCACGGATCCTTCATCAAGAATCTGGAAGCTGACTCGCAAAGACAATTTCTGGGGACCTCCTGGCAAATCTGGTCCATGCGGACCTTGTAGCGAAATTTATTATGACCTTGGTGATCATATAGAAAACCATGATGATAGATACGTAGAAATTTGGAATTTGGTTTTCATGGAACTAGAAAAAGATGAAGAAGGTGTTTACAAACCACTTGCGAGCAAGAACATAGACACTGGCGCTGGACTAGAAAGGCTTGCAACGATACTACAAAATGTTAAAAATTCATTTGAAACAGATGAACTTTTCAGTATCTTAGAAGCAACTGCAAGCTATACCAAAACCCAATATGGGCTAGATGCCAGTAAAGATTTATTTTTGAAGATAGTAACAGATCACTTACGTTGCCTTAGTTTTCTAATTGCTGACGGGATTAGACCAAGTAATGTTGGTCGCGGTTATGTTTTAAGAATGATTATTAGAAGAGCGGCTAGGTTTCTTTTCTTGCTGCAAGACAAAGTAGAACCTGGACTTTATAATTTGGTTCCAAAAGTTATTGAAAATTATTCTAGTGTTTATCCAGAATTAAGTAAAGAAGCAGAAAACATCATTAGTGTTTGCAAAAAAGAAGAAGAACAATTTAGTAAAACTATTGCCAATGGTTTAAGTATTTTGGAGAACAAGCTTAAAGACAATACTAACAAATCACTTGATGGTGATTTTGTGTTTGATTTATATTCTACTTACGGCATGCCAATAGAGCTCACTCGTGAGATAGCTATAGAAAAAGGATTTGAGCTTGATGAAGTTGGATATGAAGAAGCCAGAGAGAAACACTCTCTAGTTTCTAGCACTGGTGCTTTTGATAAATCTGTTGAATCCAATGCTTTTGTTGCTGAGATACTAAAAAATCATGGTAAAACAGAATTTGTCGGGTATGAAAACTTGGAATCTAAATCAAAAGTTTTGTATTCAAGTGGTAAAAAAATCGTTCTCGATAAAAGTCCTTTTTATGCTGAATCTGGCGGTCAAGTCGCCGACAAAGGCTTAATCAACAATAAATATCAAGTGGTAAATGTAAAAAACATCGAGGGAGTTTTCGTACATGAACTATTAGAAGAATTTGAGCTTAATAATGGCGATATTGTTGATAGCAAAGTAAATAAAGAAAGACGCGACTGGACTCGCAAGCATCATACGGCTTGTCATCTTTTGCAAGCAGCTCTGAGAAAGATACTTGGTCCACAAGTACAGCAGATGGGCTCTCAAGTCGGACCAGAATACACAAGGTTTGATTTTAATTTTGAAAGGTCTCTTACAAAAGAGGAAATTCAACAAGTAGAAAAACAAATCAATGACTGGATTCAAGCCAAATTGCCAGTAACAACAAAAGTCATGGATATAGAATCAGCGACCAAAGCTGGAGCCTTAAGTTTCTTTGAAGACAAATACGAAGATGAAGTAAGAGTGCTTTTTGTG
>JAJTHA010000068.1 GCA_021299565.1 Candidatus Caenarcanales bacterium | reverse complement strand
GAAAATTTTGGCAAGATGAAAGTCAACATGAACCATACAACTACCACCGAAATCCCTATAACCGTTATAGGATAAGTCATTGCGGTTTGGACTTTGTGGGCAAGCTTGTTACGAGCTTCCAAAAATCCTGCAAGCCTATTCAAGACTTGATCAAGAACCCCGCCCGCTTCACCAGCTTTGACCATCGCTACATACAAGCGATCAAACGCATCTGGGAATTTGGATAGTGATTCAGAGAGCGGAACACCTTGTTCAATATCTGTTTTGACTTCTTTGAGATAAGCAACCAATTTTGGATTTTCGGTTTGTTCGACAAGCACAGTCAAAACTCTAAGCATCGCGATTCCAGCTTCTATCATCGAAGCGAATTGGCGAGAGAAGACGACCATGTCCTTGAGTCCGATTTTCTTTTCAAAAAACCCTAGAACTTTTTGTGATTGTCTGATTTCCTTATTAGCAGCCGTCTCTACAGTTTTACCAGCATAGCTGATATTAATCACCCAAAGTCCCTGTTTGCGAAGAGAAAATTTGGCTAAATCTATATCACTAGCATCGATTTTGCCAGTTTTGGTCTCACCTCTAGTATTGCGCGCTAAGTACTTATAGCTATTCACTAATAATCAGTATATTATGGATTTAGATGAAGTACAAAAACCTTCCTGATCTTTTTTTTAAGCGCGCCGAAAAATACGGACCCAAGCCTCTTATTCGCTACAAAACCAGACCATCTGGAAATTTTCAAGAATTTAGCTGGCAAGAAGTTCAAAGACAAATCGAAGAAACCGCTTTGGGATTGAGGGTTTTGGGTGCCAAAGCAGGAGACAAAATTGGACTACTATCAGTAACCTGCCATTATTGGATGCCTTGTGATTTTGCAATACTTTCTCTTGGGGCTGCAACTATTCCGCTTTATCACAATTCAACTGCTGAATCTGTTTGCTATATAGCCGAACATGCTGAAATGGAGATTATAATTGTCCACAATAAAATCCAGCTTCAAAAAATCAGAGCTCATTGGCACAAACTCCCTAAGCTGCGCTACGCAATAGTCATGAAAGACGATGGTGATATTCCCGATAACGAGCCCAAAATACTCACCCTTGATAAAGTCAGGCAAATTGGGCGCGAAGAGCTCGCTAAAGATAGCAATCAAATCCAAAACAATCTCGAAAAAATCAATATAGATGATTTGGCTTCAATCATTTATACTTCAGGCACCACCGGACAACCAAAAGGCGTAATGCTTACGCATAGAAATTTTTTAGTAGCAGCTTTATCTTTTTATCAATTTGTACCCCTTGAAGAAGGCGAGGTCTTCTTATCGTTTCTACCACTGGCTCATATTTTCGAGAGAGTTGCTTCGGAAATTTATGGTATTGATCAAGGCATGGTTTTTGTTTATTGCGAAAGAGCCGAAAACTTACCTCGCATGCTTATCGACTCAAAAGCTTATATCATCAATGTCGTACCAAGATTGCTAGAAAAGATCTACTCCAAAATCATTGCAAATGTCAGAACTCAATCAGCATTAAAACAAAAATTGTTTAACGAAGCACTAGAAATTGGCACGAGTTATTGTAGAAAGAAAGTGGCTGGCGAGAAGATCGACCTCAAGCTGGAAATCAAATATGCAATCGCCCACAAATTAGTTTTATCCACTGTCAAAAAAGCACTAGCCCCACATCTCAAATATTTCGTAGTTGGCGGAGCACCTTTTTCTGTAGAACTAGCGATTTTTTACATGGCTTTAGGATTCACTGTAGTAGAAGGTTATGGACTAACCGAAACTTCAGCACCAATTAGCGTTAACCCTCCATGGGCAAATAGACCTGGGACTGTTGGAATTCCTTTCAAACATTTTGAAGTCAAAATCGCAGAAGATGGTGAGATACTTTGCCGTGGTGAAGCGGTTTTCAAAGGCTATTTCAAAGATACAACTGCTACTAACGAAGCTATTATTGATGGTTGGTTCCACACTGGCGATCTAGGAATCATTGATGATGAAGGTTATATCAGAATCACTGGTCGCAAAAAGGATCTCATAATAACTGCTGGTGGTAAAAACATCTCTCCTAGTCTTGTTGAAGAGCATGTACTGAAAAGCCGCTATCTCACTCAAGCAGTTGTGCTTGGAGATAGAGAAAAATATCTTGCAGCTATGGTTGTACTTGATGATCATGAAGTCAAAAAATATCTTGATGAAAACAAAATCTCCCACGACTCAAACAGCAAACTCTATGAGATGCCCGAAGTTAATAAATTAATTGAAAACGAAATGATGGTAAATCTAAGAGAGTTGAATAATGTAGAACAAGTAAAAGCTTTTCATATCATGGATCATGAATTTACCATTGATTCTGGCGAACTAACACCAACTCTCAAAGTCAAACGCAATGTGATACGTGCGCGTTATCAAGACATTATTCAGCCTTTGTTTGGAAGAGAAAAGCCTGGGGATTAAGTAATAGGAAACATAGACTGCAATTTCATCGCAAGGTTCATGTCGCCTTTGATTTTAAGTTTGCCTTGCATAAATGCCATTTGAGAATTTAATTTACCTTCTCTGATTGCCATCCAATCTTTATCAGCCAGAGAAATTTCAACAGAAGGAGCATCAACTCCACCTTTAACAAGTTCACAAGCGCTGTTAACTATCTTAAAAGCCCAGATTCCACCTTGTGGTCCTGATATGTTAAATTGATAAGCCACATTAAGTCCTGTAGCTGCACCTGATTTAAAGTGTTTAGCCATTTCTTCAAAAACATCGCCGATTTGTACCATAGGAAAATAGTGTACCACGATTTATTTTCTTTATAACATTCACATTACTCGTATTACAAGGAGTATTATATCTTGTGTCATCCTGAGGGAGCCGTAAGGATCCAACTCTGTTTACAAGCTTGGACCCTCACGTCGCTGCTTCGCAGCTCCTCAGGGTGACGAGAAATATTCACTAACGCCAACTGCTGTTAGGATTATTAATTAAGAGGTATAAAACAAGAATGCGACTAAGAGAATATGAAGCGAAACAACTTTTCAAAGAATCAGGAATTAGCATCCCACCTGGAATGGTAATCAAATGTGCTGAAGAAGTTTTTGGGATCAAAAATTTTCCATGCACTCTCAAAACACAAGTTCTAACTGGTGGTAGAGGTAAAGCTGGTGGAATTAAATTTGCCGATAACGCAAATGATGCATACGCTAAAGCCCAAGATATCTTCAAACTCAAAGTCAAAGGCGATTTGCCAACAGCAATTCTTGTTGAACCAAAAGTAACTATCAAAAAAGAATTATACGTTTCTATCTTGATCGATAGAGCTTACCGCGGACCAATTATCATGGCATCGGCAGAAGGCGGAGTAGAAATTGAGTCATCTAATAGTATTCAAATAGTTCCTATTCCAGAAGGCAATTATAGTTCTTACCTCGGCCGCAAAATGGCTACTCAACTAGGTTTGAGCGGTGCTGATGTTTTGAAGTTTGGCGACATCGTTAATAAACTCTGGAATGTTTATACAAAGTTTGACTGTGATCTAGTAGAGATCAATCCACTTATTGTTGATGGTGACAATAATTACGTAGCCCTCGATGGCAAAGTAACTATTAACGAAGATGCGTTAGGACGTCAACCAAGGTTTGATGGAATGCTATCTGAGCATTTAACTGATCTTGGCGAAAGAGAATTTAAAGGCAAAATGTGCGGACTAAATATAGTCGAGCTTGAAGGTAATATTGGAATACTCTGTAATGGAGCTGGATTAACAATGGCAACTATGGATTTGGTTTTCCATCACGGCGGCAAACCTTCTAACTTCCTTGATGTTGGAGGAGGAGCAAGTAAAGATCACGTAGCAAGAGCACTTGATCTAGTTGCATCATCAGAAACAGTTAAAGTACTTCTAGTAAATATTCTTGGTGGAATTACTGACTGCGTTGAAGTAGCAAACGCGCTCAAATACTACAAAGACATCAGACCTGAAGCGAAGATGGTAGTCAGATTGGTTGGTAATAATGAAGCTGCAGCGGCAGATGTTATGAAAGCAGCTGGAATAGAGACCACAAATATATTAGATGATGCTGTTTCAAAAGCAGTAGCAATAGCAGGTTAACAAATTGGAGAAAATTTTATGTCAGTATTAATAAACAAAGATACAAAAGTTATAGTTCAAGGAATCACTGGCGGCATGGGCAAAACCCACGCAGCTTTGATGCAGAAATACGGGACCAAAATAGTTGGTGGTGTCACTCCTGGTAAAGGCGGACAAGAAATCAATGGAGTGCCAGTATTTGACTCTGTTACAGAGGCTAAACAAAAAACAGGTGCTAATTGCTCGGTAATTTTTGTACCTCCATATCTAGCTCTAGACGCAGCTTTAGAAGCGATAGATGCTGAAATACCATTGATCTCAGTTATTACTGAAGGCATGGTGCCACAAGATGCTGTTAAACTTCATGCTAGAGCAAAAGCAAAAGGCGTTTTGGTAAATGGACCAAACTGTCCTGGTATCATCACTCCAGGCGAGTGTCTAATTGGAATCCACCCTGGTTCTATTTATATGCCAGGAAGAATAGGTTTGATTTCACGTTCTGGAACTTTGACTTATGAAATTGGCTTAGGTCTAAAACAAGCTGGAATCGGCATATCTACTGCTGTTGGTATTGGCGGTGATCCAATTATTGGTATCGATCAAATCAAATCACTAGAATTGTTTGAAGCTGATAAAGACACTGATCTAATTATTCTTGTTGGCGAAATTGGCGGAACTGCTGAAGAAGATGCGGCTGAATATATCAAAGCCAAAATCAAAAAACCAGTTATCGGCTATATCGCAGGTAGAACAGCTCCTCCAGGCAAACGCATGGGACACGCTGGTGCTATTATCTCTGGTAATAAAGGTACAGCAGAATCCAAAACCAAAGCTTTTGAAGCAGCGGGTGTGCAAGTTGCAAAAACTCCTAGTGAGATTATTGAGCTTGTTAAAAAGCGCATTGCTGTTGCGGCTTAAATAAGATTATTTATTACCTTCAGCATTTTTTTTGGAAATCGCGGCAAGTGTATTTGTAGTCCTGATATAGGTCTCTACTTGAGAATCAATAACATTTTGATCAGCACCTTTTCCTTTTTTAAGTTGGTGTTGAATTTGTCCATGAATGTGTGAAGCTGTTTCGAACAAAACAGCTTCTAGGCTACTAACAACTTGCTGCCCTAAATTTGTAGTTAACCAATTTCTTAAACTAGCTGTTTCATTTTTATATACCGCCAGTCTAAAAGCTTCCCGGAGTTTATTTAAATCAGCTTTTTGTTGAAGATTGCTATTTAAGCTGTTTTGTTTGTCTTTAATTTGAGCATCAGTCAAGCTGGGGTTTTGTAGTATAAACCTAAAGTGTGGTGCTAAGGCTGATAAAACCTTAGAGCGAGATTGTTCGCTAAATAAATCTTTTAGAAGATCGTTTTTATTTTCTTTTAAATTGAAATTTTCCATTGGTAGGGATTGATCTGGTTTTGAAGTTTGTCTATTTGTTTGAACTATGCTTGAAGCAGCTTGTCTATTAAGCTCAGCCTTCTCTAAAATCTGAACTTGATCAGAAGTTAGCAAATCCGCTTTTCTATAAGCTTGGATTACTTTCTTTATGCTTATTACTGAATAATGTGGTTTTAAATTGTTATGATCTTGAAGATAATTTGTTATATCCTTGAGAACTTTATCAATTGGTCTAAATACTGGACCTTTTTTGCCATCAGTTAGCTCTACTTCAAAAGTCACT
>JAJTHA010000070.1 GCA_021299565.1 Candidatus Caenarcanales bacterium | reverse complement strand
GAACATTTGGGCTTATGCTCAAAAGCTCTCAGGGAACCGCTTGTAAATCTTAGCCAAGAGCAAGAACAAGCACTATTTAAAGTACTCAACAACAAGTTTTAAATGCAAAACAAAAAACAAGACAATAAAGAAATCAAAAATAGTCTAATTACGCTTGATCCAAAAGCCAAAGTCCGAGTGATCTCGCTGGGCGGCTTATACGAAATCGGCAAAAACACTTGGATTTATGAATGCGGCGACGATATGATGCTCATAGATGCTGGATTGGCTTTCCCAACGGTAGACATGATCGGAGTTGATATCGTTTTACCAAAACTAAATTATCTTGTAGAAAACAAAGAAAAAATCAAAGCACTGGTAATAACCCATGGACACGAAGATCATATTGGAGGAGTTGTTCCATTATTGAAAGAAGTAGACATTCCAATTATTTACGCTCCAAATCTCGCACTGGCTTTGGTCAAACATAAAATCACCGAAAACAAAATGAGCTATAGCAATTTCAAACTAGTTCAAGGTCGCGAAACAATTCAAGTCGGTAAAAGCTTCTCAATTACTTACATACGCAATAATCATAGTATCGCTGATAGCTTTTCTCTCATTATCGATACTCCAGCTGGAAGAATCGTACACACTGGTGATTTTAAATTTGATCACAGTCCAATCGATAATTTATTTTTTGATATAGCACCTTTAGCACAAGCTGGTGAAGATGGTGTCTCTCTACTTATAAGCGATAGCACCAACGCAGAAAAATCCAGCTACACTCCTTCTGAAAGAGCTGTTATCCCCAAACTAAAAGAAATTATTACCACCGCTAAACGCAGAGTTTATTTGACGACTTTTGCAAGCCAAGTCTTACGTATCAAAATCATTCTAGAATTGGCTTTGAAAGCCGGGAAGAGAGTGGCATTATTCGGAAGATCAATGATCAATCTAGCGGCAATTTCAAAAGAACTTGGGTATATCAAAATTCCTGATGACTTTATAGTTAGACAAGAAGATGTCAACAACGTACCTCCTGAAAATTTGATTGTTTTATCAACAGGCTCACAAGGAGAAGAGTTTGCGGCTCTTTCTCGCATCGCAAGAAACGAACACAAATATTTACAAGTACAACCTGGAGACACTGTCATAGTAAGTGCTTCACCAATCCCTGGTAATGAGAAATCCGTTAATAATTTGATTAATATGCTTTATAAACGAGGTGCTGATGTGATTTATGGAGCAAGCATGAATGTTCACGTCTCTGGACACGCTAGCGCTGAAGAACAAAAAATCATGTTGAATTTAACTAGACCTTTTTTCTTCATGCCTTGTCACGGTGAATATCGAATGCTTCTCAAGCACGGACAGACAGGAGTTGCTTGCGGAGTAGATCCTGACAAAATATTGATCATGGACAATGGTGATGTTCTTGAGATGCAAAACGGACACTCAAGAGTGGTTGAAAGAGTTGAAGCCGGCATCATTATGGTTGACAACGCCAATGTTGGTGAGCTAGATACAGCAATCATGCTCGAAAGACGTATGGTGGCTAGTGAGGGATTACTAACCGTTGTCGTAACTGTTAATGCCTATGGTGAATTAATGTGTGAGCCAAAAGTTTATTCACGTGGTCTTGTTTTATCAGCGACAGAAACAAAAATTGGTTTTCTCGACAAAATTAATGAAATTACAAAGGAAGCAATCGAAAATAGTTTGCATAATCCAAAACATCTGGAATCTAAAAATAAAGCTAAGAATAAAACCGGCGCAACAGCCAAATTGGATTTAGAGAAACTTCAACTAGACGTCAAGTCAGAGATACATAGATTCGTTGACGATAGAATGCATAGACACCCATTACTTGAACTTATTATCATGGAGTATACCGGCAAAGCCGCTGCTCAAGTCATTGGTGTGTGATTAGTAATCACTTAGCATAAGCTAAATCAAAAAACATCGTGGACTCCCACGATACACCAGGTGAGCTGGATTGCCACGCCGCTTCGCGGCTCGCAATGACCTTAAATTTTACTTTCGAGTTAAAAGTATTGACTGTGATAAAATAAAAACTTTAATACAAAGGAGAAAACATGCCAGTAGCAAACTATAAACAATATTGTGAAATGCTCGATAGAGCCAAAAAAGGTAAATTTGCATATCCTGCAATTAACGTAACCTCAATAGCAACTTTAAACGCAACACTCAAAGGCTTAGCAGAAGCTAAATCAGATGGAATCATCCAAGTATCAACGGGTGGCGGCGAATTCGCTTCAGGTACCGCAATCAAAGACATGGCGCTAGGTGCTATTGTTCTTGCTGAAGCTTGTCACACACTAGCAGCTAGATACAATGTTATGGTTGCATTACACACTGACCATTGTCATCCAGACAAAGTAGAAAAATTCCTCAAACCTCTAATTGCAGAAACTGAAAAGCGCAGAGCAAAAGGTCTTCCAAATCTTTTTAATTCTCATATGTTTGACGGTTCTGAATTATCACTTGCTGAAAACCTAAAAGTATCAAAAGAGCTTCTTGAGATTTGTACCAAAAACGAAATCATTCTAGAAGTTGAAACTGGTGTTGTTGGTGGAGAAGAAGATGGTCATGATACATCTGGTGTTAGCAACGAAAAGCTTTATACCACTCCAGATGACATGCTGACAGTATACGAAACGCTAAATCCAATTGGTGGCAGATTTATGCTTGCAGCTACATTTGGTAACGTGCATGGTGTTTATAAACCAGGCAATGTTAAACTCAAACCTTCAATCTTGAAAGATGGACAGGACGAGATTATCAGCAAACATGGTCAGCAAGCAGCTCTTGACCTAGTTTTCCACGGAGGCTCTGGTTCTGAGTTGAGTGATATTCATGAAACACTTGAATATGGTGTAATCAAAATGAATGTAGACACTGACACACAGTATGCTTTCACTAAGCCAATAGTTGAGCACATGTTCAAAAACTATGATGGTGTCTTGAAGATCGAAGGTGAAGTAGGTAATAAAAAACTATACGACCCACGTGCTTACATGAAAAAAGCTGAAGACGGCATGGCAAAGAGGATTGTTCAAGCTTGTAATGACCTTAAGTCAACTGGAAAGTCAATGCTCTCTGGCGCCGTTGCAGCTTAAGCCGCAAGGTTTTTGAAATCAACTACTTCATTTACAACAGTATTTTGTTTGGCTTTAAAGCTAGAGATATTGTTGACTTGATTTTCTTCAAGCTCATCAATTAACTCTTCAAAACAGTTAAGTAAATTAATTTCTTTGTTGAGATTGAGTTTGTTGTGTGAAATCAAAACCTCAAAAAATGATTTAACCACCAATTTATTGACCTGACCTTTAAGATAGGAAAGAGTCAGTGAGAAAATTGTTTTGATATTAGCAGTGTCATAACCGATATCGTAGTAAAAGCGTTGTAGTGACTCAATTTGTTTTATCAATTCTTCTCGACTGATAATTTTATTATTGTACACATTTAGTGTAGTATTAGTTTCGACTTTGAAATTGTCTTGCATGACGAATCTCCTTTTTTTTTAAGCCATCACCTTTGATTAGCTTTTTTTATTTACCGTTGCCACTTTTTTAAGAAGTCCAGCTGGCGAATATAAATTATTTATTAACACCATCATAAGGCCAATAATTTATTTGTCCAGCGATTTTCGATTAATTTTCGTTAATCTTGGGAACTATTTGAAACTGAGTTCTCATCATCGCGAGCCTCGCAAAAATATGACCCAAGTCATATTTTCTGCGCTCTATGCAATGTAATAAATCTTGATTAAAAAACAATAGCAATACCGCGTGAGATTGCTTCGCTTCGCTCGCAATGACATTAGAAATTGAATCATAAACTCACAAGTTATAATGTCCTTTATGTCAATAAATCCTGATTTAGTAACTGTGGGTATCGATATGGGCGGTACAAAAATAGCAGCAGCGCCATTTGTTAATGGTCAATTGTTAATTGATGAAATCATCAAAGAACCAACTCCACAGAATAACGCACAGGCAATTCTAGATTTAATGTCCTCAATGGTAAAAAAAATCTCCGAGAAACACCAAGTCAAAGCCGTTGGTATTTCTACAGCAGGAGTGGTCAGCAATGAAGGCCAAATGATTGGCGGATGCGGCAATATCAAAGGCTGGAAAGGCACCAAAGTCAAAAAAGAACTAGAAGCAATGTTAAAGCTTCCAGTTGCGGTTGAAAATGATGCTAACTGTGCTGCTTACGCAGAGTATATGGTAGGAGCTGCTAAAGATTTCGATCCTGTATTGTTAGTGATAGTTGGCACCGGTATTGGTGGCGGAATAGTTTTTAATAACAAAATCTGGAGAGGAGCACACTTCGCGGGTGGAGAGATTGGACACATCAAAATTGTTGATAAGCGCACACGCCGCTGTACATGCGGAGCCTGGGATTGCTGGGAAGCTTATGCCTCAGGCAACGGACTACAAAACACCGCACATTTGTTTTACGCAGATCCAACTATGGATAATTACAAACTTATGGATTTATATCACAAAGGCGATGAAACAGCGAGTCAAGTCTTGAATACTTGGCATGAATATTTGGCACTAGGTATGGCAAGTGTGATTAATACTATTGATCCTGAAGCTGTAGTTTTGAGTGGTGGCATGGCGAAATTCATTAACTACCCAGAGTTAAATAAAAAAGTAAGAGCAAGAGTAGTAGATGCACTTAAAGAGTATGTCAACATCATAGAAGGTACGCTAGGAAACGATTCCGGCATGGTTGGTGCAGCTTGTCTTGCCAATGTGGAACTTCAAACAAGAGCAACTGTTTAAGACGGCAATAAGTTCAAGTTAGTTTTTGGATCGACTTTGTACAAGCTTCTAAATGTTTCTATCAATGGTCCAGCTATCTGACCCATTATAGGAATTCGTCCTAGACCTTCCTTGAAGGTACCGAGAGAATCATAAATTTTCTTACTACTTTGCTCTTCAGGAGTTAATCCGGTTTCTTCATCTCTATAGGCTCTAAAGACTTTTTGTCCAAATCTAGTGAGCAACAATGTTCTAAGACCTATTCTAATTGCACCTAATAATTCAGAGGCTTTAACACT
>JAJTHA010000051.1 GCA_021299565.1 Candidatus Caenarcanales bacterium | reverse complement strand
GATCTTTTGCTTGAATGTTCAGCAGAGCCTTCTGTGCATGCGGGTTATGGCAGTAGTCCAAACTATTTGATTAACACTAATTTGCAAGGAACCATTAATTGTTTAGAGACAGCAAGAAAATATAAAAGCAAGGTGATTTTTCTTTCAACCAGTAGAGTTTATCCGATTGAAGCGTTGAGAAATTTGCCTTTAAAGGAATTTGAAAATCGTTTGGATATTCCTAAAGATGCATCGGGATTGGGTTGGAGCCATGAAGGGATAGCGGAAGATTTTCCTTTGACAAATATGCGCTCACTTTATGGGGCGACCAAACTTTGTTCAGAATTGATTTTAGAAGAATACTCTTACGCCTATGAAATTCCATACATCATAAATCGTTGTGGTGTTATTGCAGGACCTTGGCAGATGGGTAAAGTCGATCAAGGTTTTATGACGCTGTGGACAGCTAAGCATATTTTTAAAAGTGACACACTTAAATATATGGGCTTTGGTGGTAAAGGCTTGCAAATTAGAGATGTACTAAATGTTTTTGATTTGTGTGATTTGGTCCAATTGCAAATTGAAAATTTTGACAAATTAAACAGATCTATTTTCAACGCAGGTGGCGGAGCTAGTAATAGCGTTTCATTATGTGAGCTTACAACTAAGTGCCAGAAAATTACGGGAGAAAGCCTCAAGATCGGCTCAGTGCCTGAGACTAACTCTTTTGATATTCCTTATTACGTTACTGACAACAAAAAAATAGAATCAACTTTAAAGTGGAAGCCGATCAGAACTGTTGATGATACAATAGTCCAGATAAAGGATTGGATACTCGAAAATTACGAAGAGCTAAAGCCAATTTTAAGTTAGATGTCAAAAAATAAAATAGCTTTAATAACGGGGTCAGCTGGTTTAATCGGAGCAGAATCATGCAGATTCTTTGCTGATAAAGGTTTTCAAATTATTGGAATCGACAATGACATGAGAAGCTATTTTTTTGGCGAAGAAGCGAGTACTCAGTGGAGCCGTAATTTACTTGAAAAAAATCTTGAGGCTTATAAACATTACAGTGTTGATATTAGAGATGAACAAGCGATAGAAAATATTTTTAAAGAATATTCTAGTGATATTTCGATAATCATTCATACTGCAGCACAACCTTCTCATGACTGGGCGGCAAAGGAGCCACTTACTGATTTTTCGATTAACGCAAATGGTACTTTGATACTTTTAGAAAACGCCCGCAAATACTGTCCTGAAGCTACTTTTGTATTCACAAGCACTAATAAAGTTTATGGAGATACTCCAAATTATTTACCTTTAGTTGAGCTTGAAAAACGATGGGAAATAGATACTACTCATGCTTATTATGAGCATGGAATAGATGAAAGTATGAGCATCGATGCTACTTTGCATAGTTTATTTGGGGCATCAAAAGTTGCTGCTGATGTTTTGGTGCAAGAGTATGGCAAATATTTCGGTATGAAAACCGCCGTTTTTCGTGGGGGATGTTTGACAGGACCAGGTCATTCTGGGGCTGCTTTGCATGGATTTTTGGCTTACTTGGCAAAATGTGCTGTCACGGGAGATCACTATAAAGTTTTGGGCTATAAAGGCAAACAAGTCAGAGACAATATTCACTCTTATGATTTAGTAAACGCTTTTTGGCATGTTCATCAGAAACCAAGAACTGGTGAGGTTTACAATATGGGTGGTGGTAGATATTCAAATTGTTCTATGCAAGAAGCTATAGAAATTTTGGAAAAAATCACCTCCAAAAAAATGAACTATTCTTATGTCGAACAGAATCGAGTGGGAGACCATATTTGGTGGATTAGTGACACTAATAAATTTAAGTCTCATTATCCAAATTGGATACAGACATATGATATTCAGAAAATACTAGAAGAGATAGTAGAAAGTACTAAGCAAAAACATATCAATGCCTAAAGATGATTTTAAACAAGGCGTTCTTTCTGTTGTGATTCCTGCTCACAATGAAGAGGGGCATATCGCAGAAACAGTTGGTTTGATTATTGATAAACTCAATGCAGAAAAAATTGATCATGAGATTTTGGTTGTTAATGACAATAGCCGTGACAACACTGAAGTTATACTCAAGCAACTAGTGGAAAAGTATCCCAGCTTTCGCTATGTGAATAATGAGCCCCCTAATGGCTTTGGCTTCGCTGTCATTAAAGGCTTGAATTCATTTAGTGGAGAGTATGTTGCTGTAATGATGGCGGATAACTCTGATGATCCGGCTGATCTAGTTAAGTTTTATCGAAAGATTTCAGAAGGTTACGACTGTGTATTTGGAACTCGTTTTCATGAATCGAGCAAAATCGTTGATTATCCATTTATCAAGTTGATTTTGAATCGCTTTGGAAATGCATTTATTCAACTATTGTTCATGCATCCATACAATGATTTCACAAACGCATTCAAGATGTTTAGGCGCTCTACTATAAATGGCTTGAGACCTTTTCTATCACAGCATTTCAATCTAACTGTGGAATTGCCTTTGAAAGCAGTGATTCGTGGCTATAGTTATACAGTGGTTCCCAATAATTGGTATAACCGCAAAGAAGGAGTTTCTAAATTCAAAATCAGGGAATTAGGCTCTCGCTATATGTTTATAGTTTTGTATTGCTTTCTTGAAAGACTTCTTTTGAGTCAGGATTTCAATATCAAAAAACTCCAGAGCAAATAACTACCTTGTCACTGCCTGCTCTTTCAACCAAAAGGCACATACAGGATTTTGACTAGCTATTTGTTTGCGATAACTATCTTTTTGTTTTATTGCCTCGTCTCTACTTGCATATAAAATCATTTGATTATTATTCTGCATTGGTAGGTATTGAGTCGCTAGATCACAACCCAGTATCCATGCATACTCTGGCTTTGTAGCAAGGTCGGAGCCAACTATTTTATAGAGGTGATACTGAGGCATATTGACATTTACCTCTTGAAATAAGCTAGGATTTTTAAGTCTTTGTTGACCAAGAGAAGAGATCTTGTCCTGCAAGCCAATAAGTACATAGTTTGCATGAATTTCCTTAAGAAGGCTTGAGTTTAGGGTATATATCGCGGCTTGCCTGGTGAAAAGATCTGCTTTGTAAATCTGTCCCCCAACTCCATAAAATCCAGCGATATTTGGGATTGTGTAACCATGCTTGAAATTTATGGTGTCAACTATAACGTCACCACTTTTGTGGATTTTACTAAGTTCTTTAATTAAGTTTTTGTGCTCATCAGAAACGGCGCTTGATCCAACAATCACAAAGTCATTAATTGGAATCGCTGAAACGATCCCAGGTACTAGCATTACAGCAATTATGCAATAGCAAATTGTCGGCAAATATTTACTGAAGTTTTTTAGTGATGAAATATAGTAGGGAAGATGAATCACTACGTAGAGCACCAAAAATATTTTTGTTAAATGTAAAAATCTAGCTGTTTCAATTGATCTTGGTGTAAACTCTAAAACCAAGCTTGCACTAAGAGCAATTATTGCACTTAAATAAATCAAAACAGATTTATTGATTTGTTTTTTTGTTATTTGATGAATTAATATCGCAGTAGCGATTATCAACTCAAAACCAAATTCTCTAAAAGTAATTGACGAGAATAAAGGAATTTTCCAATGATAGGCTGGATTGACATAATCAAAACCTGTTTCAAGATTTTGAAAATAATACTGATCATAAAAATATCTCAGATAACCTTTGCCCCAGTTGTACCAAGTAAGATCCGGCTGTATAGAAAGCACCTTGACTCCGCCAGCTTCGGTACCGCTATGGGTAAAAGTCAAAAACTTGCCAATGATCATAGGAATCACTATCCATAGGCTTTTGACAAAAGTTTCTTTGGGCTTTTTTATAAATTCAAATGCAAGATAAATTAATAGAGCAGCTAGAATCGGATAGTAAAAAGCAGGGAAAGTAAAATAGATCATAAAGCTAGAGAGCATGATCAAAAGCATATCTAGGTTATTTACTTTATCTTTTTTGATATTCAACGCTAGTACTGTAATAAGCAAAAACACATAAATGAAACAGCTATTTTGAGACGGTAAGCGCAATTGAGAGGTCATGTGAGCGACGGATGTCCAGGATGCCATCAGCCAAGTAGATAAAAATTGTGCTGGTTGATAATTAGAAATATTGCCAATTTCTCTAACAAAAAAATCCAAACTATTTATTGAGGTATAAAAAGTAACTACTATTCCTAGAATTAGGCTTGTTAATTTGGAGCTTGTGAAATTTTCTATTAAAGTAAACAAAAGCCACACAGCCAGAAAAACATCTAAGCCAATTTGAATAGTATGAGCAGTTATGGCATCAAGACCAAATAGGCTCATAATGCTTGCTCCAATTAAATCAACGCCATAATGATAATTGGACATAGTCGTATCAAACGTTGAAGGTAATATCGGGGGATAAATATTGTTGTTAGCAATGCTTGAGCTTAGTGCAATATGAAAATTGTCTGGATTACCATAAACTGCATCTCTCACTGCCATAGAGACTGCCATCAATAAAGCAAAAGTGATATATCCAAAATCCCATAATTCAAGTTTTTGTATTTTGCATTTTCTTGTGATAAAAATTATCAGAACTATACTTAGGGCAAAACTTATTTGAGAGCTTAGGCTAAAATTTTGTGTTAAGTAGCTTAAGATGTGTGCTAAAAATATAAAAACAGCGAAACAGAATGTTACTAAGCTGGCGTATGAGTTCATATGAAACATAATATAACATCGATGTTATAATTTCTTAAGTGCTTAAGCCCTCAATTTTAGTTTTCATACCTATGTATAACTGTGAAAAGCAGATATCAAGAGTGCTTGCGAAGTTTGATACTGAGACTCAAAAAATCCTTGCTGAAATATTAGTCGTTGATAATGGAAGCAAAGATAATGGCTTACAAGTAGCTAAAGACTCTCTTGCCAAGCTCTCAGATATTAAAACTACTCTAGTGCAAAATTCTGATAATTATAGCCTCGGAGGTTCTCATAAAGTTGCATTCAATTATGCAATTGAAAAAGGCTACGACTATGTAGTGGTTTTGCATGGAGATGATCAAGGGTCAATTCAAGATCTTTTACCTTATATTCAAAGCGGTGAATATCAAAACTTTGATTCAATGTTGGGAGCGAGATTTGCCTTGGGATCAAAATTGATTGGATATTCTTGGTTTCGTACCTTTGGTAATTATGCTCTAAATCTTCTTTGTTCAATTGCTGCTGGTTATTGGATTAGCGACATGGGTTCAGGTTTGAATATTTATAAAACTAGTTATTTGAAGAATAAATTTTATTTATTCTTTCAAAATGATTTGACTTTCAATGTTTTTATGGTTTTTTATGGTTGTCATGTTAAATCTAAATTCAAGTTTTTCCCTCTCACTTGGAGCGAAGATGATCAAATTAGTAACGCCAAAATTTTCAAACAAGCCTTAAGAATATTAGGCTTACTGTTTGAATATATTTTTTCAAGAAAGCAATTATTTTCTTTTGAGGCAAATCAATTCTCCACAATCAACTACAGCTGTAAAGTGCAATTCAGTTCCGAGGCAAATCATGCAATATAAAGAGCTAATGATTGTTGCTGGAGCGATCTTATTATATATTTTGTCGCATTTTTTTAGATCATTGAGGCTAAGATTTATTATCGAAGAACAAAGCTTTGACACGAAAACTGCATCAATAGTGCAGTTTGGTGCTTCTGGCTTTGGGAATTTTTTGCCCCCGTTTTTCAAAGATTTCTTGTTTCTGTTTTTTTATAGGATATTTTTTTCAGCAAACTATGTGAAAATCATTGTCACTATAATTTATTTTCGTTTTTTTGATTTTCTAATCACTACTCCTGCCTTATTGCTTTCTTTAATTAAAGGACAGGAAGATTCTCAAGAATTAGGCATGTTAATGATAAGTTTTTTGTTTGTGCTATTTATTCTAATTTTAGCCCTGAAGCAAATATGTTCAACACTTATAAATTATTTGATACGTTTTTCTCACAACGATTTATCGTTATTTATTATTAAATTTCTTGCTCATTTGAAAAACAATTATTCTCTAATGAATCTTGCTTCTTTTGATAAAATTTTAACCGTTTTGTTAATGACCATAGCAGCTTGGCTTTCAGAATTATGTGCAATTGCATGTTTATTAAAGATGAACTTTTTGGCGGCTTATAAATTTGTTCTCGCTAATATTTCGACAGCACTGCCAATGGCTTCACAAGGAATGGTTGACCTATATAAGCCACTATACGTGGCGCTGGTATTATCTGCGGTTTTTTTATACTTTTTATTTGGGCATAATAGATTAAATAGACGATGAAATTCTTAGTATTGAACAAAACAATTTCTCAGGATTCTTTTTTAAGAAACCAGTTAAGCATTGAATCCTATGCTGATTTGATTGTTGGTCGTAAAAATTACGTTGATTATTTAATTGAGTTAGTGCCAGAGCTAAAAAACTATCAAATAATTTTTGTCGAAGAAAATATTACTGATATGGATCAATTCAAATCGATATTAAATTATCGAAATATCAAGATCTCTGATTTAGAAGCAACTAGTTTTTTTCTATTTTATGATTTGGCTTATTTCCCTAAAGATCCGGAATTGCTCAATAATATTTTCAGCAAAATTCAATATACTGAGGAGAAGGTTAATTTCTATAGTGCAAAAGAAAAACTTGCTATTTTTAAACTACCAATTAATGAGCTTATTAAGAGAGGCTCACAAAGTCTTGATATCGATATTTCTAATAAGTTTTTAGATACGAGACTTACGTCAGATGTTTTAGACTTGTTTTCTAGTAATTTTCAGATTAGATACTTTAATCAGCTAAAAGCTTCTCAAAGTTACTACATAAAATCTTCCTCAAATTCACTTAAGATGCGAGCAGAGTATAATTTTTTGACAAATATTCCAAGCCCGTTGAAGCCGTTTTTCCCACAAGTAGGCGAATTAAAAAATAATTCCTATGAAATCGAAAAAATTTATACTTTTGATTTAAGTAAATTGCTAATAAATAAAGTTCTTCAAAAGCAAAGTATTGTAGATAAGTTGCTTGTGAAACTCAAAGAGTATCTTGAAGCCTGCCCAGTGAAAACTATTGACAGCCAGGTTTTTGGAAAATCTATGACCGATAACTTTGTGACAAAGAGTCAAAAAAGATTAGAGGATACCAAGAAACTTAGTCTATTCGATAAATTGAATCAAATTACTCAAATGCAGGGTTTTAAGGATTTTGATGATTTATATTCGCAGATTTTTGATGCGATCAAAGAGTTTATTTCTTCTGGAAAAGATAAATCTTTGTATTTTTCCCATGGTGATTTATGTTTCTCTAATATACTATTTGACCCGCATACTTTTGCTATAAAATTAATTGATCCTCGAGGCTTTGAAAATACTATTGAAGAGACTTATAGACCGATTTATTATGATTTGGCAAAATTAAGTCATTCATTTTGTGGCATGTATGATCTTATTGTTTATGATATGTTTGAGATTAAGATTAATGAGAATGCTAGTTTGGAGCTGGTTTATTTAATCGATCAAAGCTATAGAGATCAATTGAAGAGCCAGTTTGAGGATTTTATGAAATCTATTGGTTATGATCCTAGCTTGATTAGACTTTTCGAGGCTTCTTTGTTTATCAGTATGATCCCTTTGCATCAGGACTCTAACACGCGCATGATAGCTCAATGCTTACAGGCGATCGATTCACTTAGAGCTTATCAAATGTCAAGTAAGGGCAAAAAATCAGTTAGTTCTTAGTGTGATTATATAAATGGTATATTGTATTTGATGCTTGTAAATTATATTATTTGTGCAGCTGGAGAAGGGTCAAGATTTCAGGTTGAATTTCCTGAGACCCCGAAAGCCTTGATCAAACTTTGCGGCAAATATTTAATCGATTGGTCTCTAGAGTCATTGCCAATATATGCTGGTGACAAAATTATCATTATTACTCAGCGAAAGCATCGTATCAAAGAAAAAATTACTAAGCATCTAAGTGAAAAATTTAAGTTTAATCAAATTGAATTTATCGAAATTGATAGATTGACCGGAGGACAGTTAGATACAGCACTGTTAGCAAAACCCTTTATTGATATCAATGGAGCAATCGCAATCTTTAATTGTGATACTTTTTTCCAAAGTAAAACCCTTAGTAAATTAATTCATGAAGGTGATGCAGAAGGAATAATCCCCTGTGCTATTGAGCCAGGTGAGGCTTGGTCTTTTTGCGAAATTGATAGTAGTGATTTAGTTACGGCGGTTGCTGAAAAGAAGCGAATTTCTGATTGGGTTTCAGTGGGTTTGTATTTCTTCAGAGATTCAAACAAATTTTTCATTCGCGCAGAAGAATATAGCAAATCAGCAGAAGTTAAAGAAAAATACGTGGCACCCTTTTACCAAGTCTATTTGGATCAAGGCGAAAAAATTATTATTGATCGTGTTTCCTTGTTTAAACCCATGGGCACACCTAAGCAAATTGAAGATTATTGGGGTTTAAAGGCTAGCGATATCGTGCAAGCTAATGCCAATAAGGTTTTGGTGGTTGACATTGACAACACGCTCACTATTGATAATCCAGCTGATAGCTATGAAAATAAAAAGCCAAACATGCCTTTAATAGAAAAACTCAAAGAGTATAAAAATCTCGGATATCAAATCCATCTGTATAGTTCAAGAAGAATGAAAACTTATAATAATGATGAATCAAAAATTATAGCTAATATTGCAGAAACAACCATTACATGGTTGAGGAAGCATGATGTTCCATACGATGGTCTTAAGTTTGGTAAACCTTTTGCTGAAAATGGTTTTTACGTTGATGATAAGTCAATTAGACCCAATGAATTTATTGAGATGAGTGAGTCTGAGTTGCTTAGTTTGGTCTACTTCGAAAAAAAGCTGCAAGAATAAACAAGAGCATATAGTGAGTAAACTGTAGTTGATATCTTGCTTCTCCGTGAATAATTGATGGCAACAATAAAAACAACAGTGCGGAGCCTAGTAAATAAAGCACGATTAGAAAATCAGGATTTTTAGCCCATCTATCAATTCGCCCAAGAAAGAAAAATACTGCTGACAAAAAGACTGGAAGAATAATTCTCATCCACGGAAGTGTTCTGCAATTGCTTTGAAGCCATAATGATAAACCTTTTTCTGGATAGAGAAAAGCTTGATTGGTATCCCTATTAACCATAAATGGAATATAGCCTTGAATGATTTGATTGCGACTTGCATCGGTGTAAATATTGTGTTCATCCATGTTTTCGGTTGTAATAACTTTGCAGTTTTGTAAAAGTGGATCTACCATTTTGTTCAAAGCAAATGGTGCCTGGGTGAATATCACACCTTCATATTGTGTTCCGGGACGATCGGATTTACGATATGGATAAAAATAAAAATTATTTTTAAATAGCATTATGTTTGCATTGTAAAGAAAAGCTTCCCAACTGCGTTTTGGGTTTCTAAATAGTGTATCTTTGTAATATTCCGGTGTAATCTCGTTCCAGTATTCTTGTGTGACAGGAACGCCCGTGAATGGATTGACCAGGTGATTTTCTCTCGCGGCAACATTAACTTCTGTGATGGCGCACTCGAAAGCTATGCGGCTAGTCTGCCCAAGAGGTACTTTGTATTTCTCTCTACATGCTTGATTAGCCATCAAGATATAGTAAGTAAGCCATTTATGTTTATCACTTGGATTCTCTAATAGCATTTCTTCAGATAGAAACCAAAGTAAGACACCATTAGTATAGAATTTATTGAAGGTAAACTCTCCGAATTTATTTTGATTGTAAATCTGCATTGGTAATTTAGTTGCAAGAGTAATTAGAATTATTAAACTTGTTAATAAAATCGGTTTCAGGTTTTTAGTTTTGAAAAACTTTAAGCCGCTCCATATTATTAAAGCCAGGAAAATTAAAGTTGAATATAGCAAGGAACTATCCTTGGTATAAGTCATTAAACCCAATGTAAGAGCAAAGCATATGGCATATGGGTAATTTTCTTTTTCAGTGAATTTAATAAATAAGAAACTCAACAATAAAGCCCAAAAAATAAATAATGACTCCGGCATAATAGTCTGTTCAAAAAAAAGCATTAAAGGATTCATCGTAAAAATTAGAGTGAAAATAAAACTCCAAAGTTTATTTTTTGCACTTACTCTTAAAGCAATCAGGTAAAACAAGAGAGTGGATATTACTGCTATAAATTTCTGATAAACAATTACTCCACTGGGATCACCATTATTATTGATTTGAACTATGTAATTGATGACTTTGGACAGCAAGCTAAAGTTGATAGTGCTTAAAATCCAATCAAAATTCCCACTTTGAATGATAGCTAGTGGGACTAGGTATTTCACCGAATCAGGGTGCCAGCAAACTGGTGTAGGATACGCAAATCTAAGATAAAATGCAATAAAAAGCAAAATCAGCAGTAGATAGTTAGTTTTGAGATAGTTTTTTATTGAATTAACCATAATTCTTATTATACTGATTATAATTTTTTTTGATGCTTAGTCTTTTATTATTGGTTTTATACTTGTTTGTAGCCTTTTTATTTGGTGCTTGGGGCCTTAAGTCTACAGGAATTTATCAGAATCCAAAACTTAGTGGTCTGCCAAGTCGTATTGTTATTAATCTTTGCTTTGCCCTCAGTCTCAATCTTTTATTCGCTCATCTTTTGGCATTTCCATTACAGAACTTTGCTTTGGCTGCTCAAATTACTAGTATTTTAATTACTGCTTTGGCAATATTTTATCTTTTGACTTCATTTAAAGAAGACTCTGCTAATTTTAGTTTTTCCAAAACTGATTTTGTGATTTTAATTTTAGCCTTCTTGATTGCTTTGTCAGCAGGTATTAGAGGACATTTGACTGATTCTGACAACACTCATATACCTTGGTCTCATTCACTGGTTATGAATCATAAATATCCCCCAAGACTGCCGATAGATCCTAGCGTAGATTTAGGCTTTTATCATTATGGGACAGATTTATATATTGGCAGCATATCATCAATAACCGGGGCTATGCCGTGGGATTCAATTAGTATGCAGGTTGCAGTAGGTTGCTTTCTTGCTTTCTTGTCTTTCTTTGTGATTTTTAATTATTTCTTTGAATCCAAACTTAGTCCTTTATTCGCAACACTATTTATATTTTTCTTTACTTCTGAAACATCAATTTGTTTTTTCTATAAATATTTCGGGCAAATTATACAAACCCCTTTTCCTGATTTGATGAAGGTTTGGCAGGATGCGAGTTTAGTCTCATCCGTACACATGCCTTATTTTGCCGTTTTAGTTTCACAAAATATGGCTCTAGCGCCTCTGCTAATTGTTTTTTTGATGGCTTTTTTATTGATCAACAAATCCATTAAACCTAATTTTTTCTTCTATTTAGCAGTAGCAGTGCTTTCGTATAGTGCATATTCCTGCTATCCAGCGTGGTGGTATCCTGGTCTGGCGGCTTTTTTAGGTTTTTTTGTAATAGATGTATTTAGAAGCAAACAATTCAAATCTTCTTTAGCTTTCTTAGCAGTTTTTGCTCTAGTCAAATTTTTATCTTTTGATGGTGATGCCGCGGCTTTAAATGGTGTTAAAGCAATGGTATTTAAACCTAGCCTTTATTGGGAGCATTATGCGATGAATTTTCTTGGCTATTTTGATTTATCAAAAGAAAGTCATTTGATTTTGACCCTGCCAGATTATGTTTCTGGCAAAATTGTTTACAACGTACATTTATTTACATGGCTTACATTTATCAATTGGGGTTTGCTTTTGATCATTGCAACCATTTTATTGGTTTGTAATATAAAAAATATTTTCACAAATAAAACATGGATTTTTTATTTAACAGCTTTGCCCGGCTTAGCTTTTCCTTTTT
>JAJTHA010000110.1 GCA_021299565.1 Candidatus Caenarcanales bacterium | reverse complement strand
CAAAAGAACTTATTCTAACTTGCCATTTGTCAGCAACTGACTTAAGCTCTAGCTTAATTTTGTCGTCTGTATATTTGAGCGCATTTTCTAGTAGATTTAGAAACATTTTGGAAATTAAAGAAAAATTGCCATTGATAAATGCATATTCGGAGTTTGACTTATCAATAAATTCCAATCTTTCAAATCTACTAATTTGAAACAATTCCATATCAAAAATATCTTTTAGATTGATTTGTTCTTTTTGATACAAGTTCTTGAATTGTGGTAAATCTGTCTCGGACTGCTGCCAGTAAGAATCAAAATTATTTTTCAACTCTTCAAACAAAGCCCTAAAATGAAAACTAGCACCCTTGGCAAAGTTATAAATTGTTTCAGGCGGTCTTGATTCCAAATGCTTATTGATCAAATTAAAAAAATTGGCACTATCATGCAGATGAGAAATATTTAGAGCCGTTATACCTTGTAGGTAGTTCCTAAATGATTTTATTAGTTGTTTTTTTTGTGCTCGAAGAGCTAGGAATAAATATATTCCGGCCACGAATAAAATTAGATTCAAAAATAGTGATACGCTTAAAAACATGCTCTTATCTTTATTCTTTGTCCTTAATTATAACTAAGTCTTTCGCAAACTCATGAAATTTATTTTAAATATGGCATTGGTTAGTATGGGCAAATAAACAAAGCTAGCTATAGAAATCACCACACTCAAAAGATCATTTTCTAAATTGATAAATTCATGATTTATTAGCTCAATTACAAAATAAGCAAGTGGCATCAGAGCAAGTACCCCTAGTGCTTTCGCCCAATTAATTAGTGAATGATAGGCGGAAGTTTTCATTGTTTCTGAAACAAAAGCCAAGCTCCACAATGGACTAAGCGCAGTTGCCACAGATACGTAGAAGATCAATGCTCCAAGATATATAAAAATAAATATCTGAGCCAATATATCCATTACTGAAAGGATTTGGACGGGAAGATAGCCAATATTGTCAGCAAGGCTTTTCCAACTGCTATTAACATAGGGTAAGCTTCCATCACTTAGAACAGTTAGGAACTCTGCCAATTCACTTTGAAAAATAACCAAAGCTTGCATGATAAAAGTGACAATAAATTTGGTCGATGATATTGCGAAATAAGCACCTATCCCTCTTAAAAATGGTTCAGCGACAGCGTATTGGTAGCCTTTGTCTGCGCCAAGTCGTTTGAAAATTGCGAGCATCACAAAAACTACCAAAATACATTTTGCTAAATCTGCAACAAGTTTAGAGACCTTTACGATAGCTTTGCTTTGTGAGATTCTTACAGCCATATGCAATAAATTTGCATCAGGGAAAAAATCAGCGAAATCATCTGAGTTGTTTTTGTAATCAAGTAATGTTCCTTCGGGACTAAATTCAACTGTAAAAATCTTGTATGTTCCTTTAATAAAGTCTTGGCTTAGATAATGAGTATTAATGTTTGCGTTAACCATTTCTTCGGTGATTACTCTTCTTTGATATTCAGGATAGCCTTTGAAAATGTCTTTTAGAGCACTATTTACACCAGCCTTCACCTGAGTAGTGACATCGATGCGTCCCAAACATACCCCAGTAATATTATTTAAGACCAGGTTTTCAGTTTCATCAAAAATTTTGCTGAAATACCCTAGGTCAAATTTATCATTAAATTCTCTTGCCGCATCTTGCTCTCTTTTATTGGGCTTAAGAGGAGAGTAGCCAGCATAAATTTCTATTTTTTTGTTTCTTTGTTCCGGGTACATTTCCCCAGTATTTTGCTCCCAGGCATTTTGCAAATCATCTATCCATGAAGCTTGAACATTCATAAGGCTAATTAACCAAATAAATAATATAGTAATTATTCTCGCGTTTTTCATTGTTTCACCTGAAACCTTGGTATTGACTTGATTTTATTCGAGTCCAAATCTACTATTAATTCGATATCAAATATTCTTGCTGCATAATTTTCATCAGCAAACTCTTCTCTCCCACTAATAATAATTCTTGCCTGATCTCGATTAATCAATTCTGTATATTTATCGACCAAAATAAAATTGCTTTTTAGTTTCATTTCTGCTCTTTTAATTATTTCTGGATAAATTTGTTCTTCAAATAGTTTAGGGTCGGTGCTTTTTTCCACAAATTCTAGATCAGTTTTTTCGGTTCCAAAAAAATGCTTTAAATATTCTTGAATGAAACTGTCCAAATCTTCTTTGGAGATTTGCTTATTTGAGTTTTCTGTACTATCTTCATCGATTGATTTGCTTTTAGTTGTGGCTTCCTGGTTATTGGCTTTGTGCTTTTCCCAAGGCTTGATATCAGTTTCTTGTATGAACTTGATCAACTGTAATCCTAGAGCCAAGTTGATGACTATGCTGATCACCAGCCATAATTGTAGTTTTTTGACTTTGCCCGGTTCTTGCATCCAGCTTTTAAATAATTCATTATTCACTTAATAACTCCTTTGTTGTCATTAACGCACTCGCGTCTCTACTAAAGTTGGCTTTTAGATATTTGTTAAATATTTCGCTTCTCTTATTGCTAAATGCTCTAGTTGAATTACACAAAATTTCTTCCAATGGATCTAATTTGATTTGAATTAGATCTGATGATCTGGTGGTTTTAAATAATGCAATGCCTGAATCATATAGAGCATAATTGTCCAAAAGCTCTCTTTCGTTAGTTTTGAGCCCGGCATAACGCATCATCTCGTTTTTGTCGCTAGTCTCTTTTAGTTGGAAACAAAAACTACAAGATGCAGATGAATGAATTTCTGCTGGTAAGTCAGATGGCTTTTGACTTATAGTCCACAAGCCCAAATCCAGTCCTCGACCAGCTCTTGCTAAATAAGCAAGTAATTCTTGTCCTTTGGCATTTGGATCTGCAAGTAGTTTCCAAGCTTCATCTACTACTAAAGTGATTTTGCTTAATTTGTCTCTCAACACTTTACGGCAAACGAAATTATTTACCAAATGCAAACTTGTTGCTTGGTAATTACTATCATTTGATACTTTGGCAAAAGTAAATAAAATGATTTGTCTATCATCGATGCTAGCTTCTTTGTCATCAAGTAATTGAGCGTAAATCCCATTTGTAACATAGCAGTAAGGACTGATATATTCTTGCCAAGATATTGCTACTGGTGAATCAATATCTGATAAATAATCGTAAAAATCACTTAGAGAAGGATTTTGATTGTTTTGATATAGTGCCCTTAAATGCTTGGTCAAAAAAGTTTTTTCAGCTTGGGATAATGACTTGTGTTTGTTCGCAACAAAAGACAATAATTCAATTAAATCCTCAAGATGTTCATTGAATTTATTCTCCAGCTCAGCTGCTTCGATAGTGTTCCTATCAAAAACAAAAGGAGCAAATAAAGCCTTACCATAAGCCAGCTCTGGCTTATCAAGAGTAATTGTTTTACCGTTGAAATAATCTACAAAAAATTTCCAGCCATCAGCAGTGTTGTCAATAATAAAAAATCTTCTATCTTGATCGACTAGGTTTCTTTTGATCAAGACCTTCGCTGCTACGGTTTTGCCTGATCCTGAATCTCCGATGAAATTAAAGCCTCTATTGTTGAAAACTGATCTATCGTATTCATTCAAATAGATATATCTTTTGCTTTCTAGTTCTCTTGCTACATAAATTCCTGCTTTTGTCCCTAGTTGTGATTTCACAAAAGGAAAAGTAACGCTCGCTAAATTGAGGGTTGAGTATAACTGAGATGAGTTGTTTAATTTGTTGAAAGCAAATGGCAGACTATAAATATAATTTTCGACTTGCTGCCTATCCAAACTAGCCATAAAAGATCCTTTGTAAGCAAGTTTCATTTGATTGTCAAAGTCTTGTATCTCTCTAAGGCTCTGAGCTTCAATGGTTACCAAAAAACTCAAGTCAAATGAAACTGACTTTTCCATTAATTCAGCTGCGAGCTTGTGATTATCTCTGATTAATATTTCAGAACTAGATCTTGATTTTTTGTTGAAGTCTTTTATGATAGAAGCTTTTTGATCAGCACTTCTTCGGTCCTGATTTGCATTTCTGGCACTAAATTGAATAGAAGCGGTTGCTTGTATATTTAGTCTTTTGATATAGTTAATAATCCAAAAATCTAATTCACCACTTTCAGGAAGTTGCGCCAATCGGTAGGTTTTGTAATATTTGTTGTTTAGAGCTAAATATTTAGATGAATCTAATAGACTGAATGATGAATCTGTTTTTGAAAAATATTCTTTTGGAATATAATTTGTTACAAATGTCTCAAGATCAGTGTTAATAAGCTTTTGAGCTTTGATGTTATGCTTTAGGAAAAAGCTTTCTAGGCTTTTGATTTTTTCATCTAAAATTTTACTTTGCTTATTTAATTCTTCGTCAAGATTGCTGAAAATTTTATCTGCTATTTGTAATTTTGCAGCAAGTCTATAGGCAAGAGTATTGGTCTTGAGATTGCTTTGTCTCAAAATTATATAAAACTCTTGGTCCTGAATAAATTCTTTTGTGTTTGTCTCTTGTTGATACCAAGCTTCATGTATTAGATCTGCTAATTGAACAGAAGGCTCTAGTGATGAGGTGCTTTGGTAGGGATTGGCTTCTAGTCTTTTGGATTTGATAAATAATTGAATTGAATCGTTTTGATACTGACCAGTGCTCAGATACGAATCTAAATGATTGATTGAGGAAATTTGTGCTAGAAAATTCCCCCAATCATTTAGTAGCTGAGCTCTGTCTTGATTGTCATATTTATAGAATGAAATCCCTGCATCAAGCTTGACTACAGCGATGAGATCTTGATACTTACTAAGAATATATCCGGGTTGAATTGTAGCAAGATCCAAAAGTTCGGCAAAACCCGTATGCCCCTCTGGGCTTTTAAATAAATTAAATACATGATTTTCAAACGGATGTGTTACTAATGACGAATAATAACCCTCAACTTCATTATCTTGTGATGCTTTGATAATGAAGCTGATGATTATCATAGTAAACATTGCAAGCACCAAAAACAAAAACGAATTGAGGCTTAATTGAAAACTCTGTGCCACTATAAACAATGTGATTAGAGTCAAAGCTATTTTGGCTAGAGTCCATAAACCAAGCCCCATGAATATTTCATCTTCTTTTTTGAAGTGCCTGTAAGTGTTTACTTGCATTATGCCGGTAGCCCCCTAGAAATATTGTTCATGAGATTGTAGCCCCCGAGACCAACTGCAGCTAGTGGCGCTGAAGTTTGTATCATGTCACCTAGCTGTGCTGTTAAACCATAGAAACTATCTACAAATTGGCTTCCTTGACCTCCGCCCATAAAATCTCCATAAACTATATCAATGCCGTAATTGCCGCCAACATCACCAATGATGCTAAATATCAACGGCAACACTTGAATCAAAAACACTCCAGCAGTTGTTGTTCCTACAGATGACACAATGCTGGTGCTACTTAGTCCTTGATTACCGCTAGTTACATGCAATGCTTTGTGTTTAGGTTGCATGATTTTTTCGATTACTTTTGCGCCCCATAGTGGCATGCTAATTGCAGCGATTAGTGCGACGAGTTTGGCTCCGTTAAATAAAATCGGAGCGCTTGATGTTATAAGATCATTCATTTTTTAGTACCTCCTTTAATGCCTGTCTTGCGAGAATCAAATGCTTTAGTTCTGGTTGATGCAAAAAATATTTT
>JAJTHA010000054.1 GCA_021299565.1 Candidatus Caenarcanales bacterium | reverse complement strand
TACAAAAAGCACAAGAAGCAAAAAAATCTGATGCCGAATTACAAATGATGGCAGAAAAAATCAAAATGGAAATCGAGCCAGAAGCTAAAAAATTAGAAGAAGATTCAGCAAGAAGAAGTGACGAACTAGAGACTAAGGTAAATAGTGCGATAAGAGAGTTAGCAACAAAAGGTTCTTACAATCTTGTACTTGTCAAAGAAGCAGTTTTATATGGAGGAGTTGATTTAACTAATGAAGTACTCAAAACAATCACTAGTGCTAGCACAGCGACTAGCGCTAAGTAGCATATTATTTTTCGGCTCAAATCTATCAGCATTAGCAGAAAAGCTAGTGGTTTTGGATATTAGCAAAATATACAATAATTATTCACTCGTTAAAGAAGCCAATCAAGTAGTTTCTACTTACGAAGGTGATTTAAAAAAGATGCTTGATGCAGCTGATGCAAAAGTTGCTGAGCTTGAGAAAAAAGCAACTCCAGCTGAGGCTTTAGAAGCGAAAAAAGAAGAATTACAAGATGAGATTGACGAAAAAGTTGAAGATCTTCAGGACCAAAAAGAACTTTATAACACTTCAATAAATAGAACTATAGCTAAAACTCTTGATACCTACGCTAAAGAAAGATCTATTGATTTGGTGTTGGACAAAGGTTTTGTTATGGTTCCTGTAGAAGATATCACTGAGGATTTTTTAGTTAAACTTGAAACAAACACTCAAAGTCCATCTAAGACACAAACCATAGAAGCGGAACCAGTAGGCAGTGAAACTAAGTCAGATACAAAACCTAACAAAAGCTAAACTAGAAGGCGACGGAGATTTCGAAATCAGCTCTATTGCCGCTCTACCACAAGATGCCAAGCAAGATCAGCTTGCTGTGGTTTTTCAGTCAAAATTTGCAAAAGCCCAAAAAGTTGTTACAACAACTGAAGCAAAGGCACTAATTGTATCCGAAGAACTCGCTAACGATAAAAATTTCAGAGCATTAATTGATAATCGCGACTTAAATCTATTAATAGTTGCTAGACCGAAATTCGCGCTTAAATTTATTGTGCCATTTTTTGCAAGAGAAAGATTTGCACCAAACGGAGTACATGCTAGCGCATTTGTCGAAGAGTCCGCAAAAATCAGTGACGATGCATGTTTGGGAGCTTTTGTTTATATCGGACCAGAATCACAAATCGGTGCTAGAAGCAAAATACATCCAAGAGTAACAATTGGAAGAAATGTTTTGATTGGTGAAGATTGCGAAATCAAATCTGGAGTTGTCATTGAGGACTATGTAAAAATTGGCAATAGAGTAATTATTCAACCAAATGCTGTGATTGGTGCGGATGGTTATAGCTATATCACTGAAGAAGCTAGCAATTTAGAGAAACTACAAAAAGGCGATTTTAACTTTTTGATGGACAGACAAATACAACACAAATTATTTTCAATAGGCTCAGTTGAGATTCACGATGACGTTGAAATCGGCTCGGGGACTTGCATTGACAGAGGCAATATCGCAAACACAATTATTGGCGCCGGCAGCAAAATTGACAATCTTTGTCAAATTGCCCACAACGTAAAGATTGGCAAAGACTGCCTAATCGTCGCAAAAGTTGGAATTGCGGGAAGCGCGATTATTGGTGATAGAGTGACTATGGCTGGTTGTTCTGGTTGCGGAGATGGTGTAGAGATTGGTAACGATGCGGTTGTTGGCGCTTTTAGTGCTGCCAATTCTGATGTAGATCCGTTTATGCCTGTGCTTGGTGCACCTGCTATTGCCTATGGAGAATTTATGAAACGCCAGCGTGCTATTGCCCGCTTACCGAGACAACAAGAAGAATTTAGAAAACTCAAGAGTCAGTTTGAGTCACAGAATAAAGCTTAGAGCGCAATAGATACTATTACTATACTCGTCACCCTGAGGAGCGAAGCGACGTAAGGGTCCAATTCGGTTAACAAACTTGGATCCTCACGTCGCCCCTTTGGGGCTCCTCAGGATGACAGCAGTCTAAAGCTTTTGCATACGTAGAGCGCAAAAACGACATGCCCATGGTTTTTTTTCTGTTGAAATTCTGCATATAGCTTAGAGCGCAAAAACGACATGCCCATGTCGTTTTTGCTTACCACTCAACCGGCACATAATTTCGTCCACGACACAATGGACAAACCATCACAGGATCATTGCGCTGCGGCAAAAGCTTACGAGTATATTTTTCCTTGCAATCTTGATTACCGCAAGTCACAGTCACATAATGACCATTGATATAAATAGTACTCGGCAAAATTGCATTGCGTTTAGTAGCAGTAACAAACCATTCTTGAAGCTCTTCGGGACTAGGGTTACTATAATCCATTTAAAAAGAATTAAAACTTTTCAATAACCCAACTATAATTTCCCGTCTCGTCCAAAGTTAGATCTTTAACAGGTTTTGTGATTACCGAGTTAGAACCATTCTTAGTGACAGTTAAACTAAAAGCATTATTGGCGTCCAATTCCAGCGCCTGACCATCATCCAAAGTCAAAAAATTAGGTTCATAAATATCACTTGCGATCAACCAATGCCCCAATTTTGCGCCTTGTTCATCTTGCAAAGTTATATCAAGATCACCTGAAGCAATATTGGCTATTTTTATTTTGCGTTTTCCATCAGGAACATTAGTCGCTGCTGGTGATTGACTTTGAGCAGGTTGTGAATCAAGCTTGATTGCAATTGGCTGGGGATTAGTAGTATCAACCGTTTGAGGACTTTTAACTTCTAAAGGCTTATCATTTTTGGCTGGCAATCTATAATCTTGAATTAAGTAGAATGGACTAATTTTAATTACTTTATCTGTAATGAAATTTGC
>JAJTHA010000113.1 GCA_021299565.1 Candidatus Caenarcanales bacterium | reverse complement strand
ATATCTTATTCACAGGCATGGAATTTTGGTCCTAATGATGATGGTCAAATTAATGTTTTCAAGTTTAAGGATTTTAGGTGAGTAGTAAAGCCAGGCAAGCATTTTGAAATTGTAACTTCTCGCTAATATTAGTTTTCTTGACATAGCTACATTTTCGTCATCCTGAGGGAGCGAAGCGACCGTAAGGATCCAATTCTGTTAAATCGCCATTTTGATATTCAAATCGAGACTTATGCATAAAACATAAAGCGCAAAAAAGAGCGTTTAGCTCTTTTTTGCTAGGGTAAATTATTAATGATGCCTATACTCGAAAACTCACTTCGTAATTTAACAAAACTATTTGCAAAAGCCTATTGGTCAGCAAAAGTATTTAAGCAAAAAAAATCCAAATACATAGCAGTCTCCGGTAAAGTAGTAGGTCATGAAGAATTATCAAATATGATAGATGCCTCACTTGATATGTGGCTTACCACAGGAAGATTCAATGATGCGTTTGAAGAGAAACTAGCCAAATATTTTGGACTAAGATTTGCTCTTACTACTAACTCAGGATCCTCGGCAAACCTTCTAGCTATAAGCGCTCTGACCTCTCCTCTTCTCAAAGAAAGAGCCTTACAAGCAGGCGACGAGGTAATAACAGTAGCAGCAGGCTTTCCAACAACAATTAATCCAATTATCCAAAATAATTTAATACCAGTTTTTGTTGATGTGGAACTTGGAAGCAACAATATAGACGTAGATCAAGTCGCTGAAGCAATTTCTGAAAAAACAAAAGCAATTTTTGTAGCGCACACTTTAGGAAATGTATATGATTTGGAAAAATTACAAATACTAGCCAAAAAACATAATTTATGGTTAATAGAAGACAATTGCGATGCTTTTGGTTCTAGGTATCTAAACCAATTGACAGGCACTTTTGGAGATATAGCTACTTTGAGTTTTTATCCTGCACATCATATAACTATGGGCGAAGGTGGAGCGCTACTCACTGATAATCCTTTACTAAAAAAAATAATTATGTCTTTTAGAGATTGGGGTAGAGATTGCTGGTGCCCTCCAGGCAAAGACAATACTTGCAATAACCGCTTTGGATTTCAAGTAGGTAAACTTCCTGAAGGTTATGATCATAAATATATTTATTCACATATTGGATACAATCTCAAAATCACTGATTGGCAAGCAGCTTGTGCTCTAGCGCAACTGGATAAAGTTGACGAATTTATAGAAGCAAGAAAAAGAAATTTTCAAACACTTTTTAATGGTTTAATTAATTGCCAAGAGTATTTGATATTAGCAAAAGCTATTGATGGAGCAGATCCTAGTTGGTTTGGCTTTCCGATAACTGTAAAAGACAACGCGCCGTTTACAAAAGTAGAACTAACAAAATTTCTTGAACAAAATAATATTGGAACCAGGCAATTATTTGCGGGAAATATTTTGAGACAGCCCGCTTATCTAAATAAAGAATTCAAATTAAGAATTAGAAACACAAAAGTCAAATCAAATCTAGAGCTAGAAGATAGTGATTACGAACTCTTGCCCAATTCAGATAAGGTGATGAATTCTTGCTTTTGGATTGGTACCTGGCCAGGACTTCAAGAACAGGATCTAGATCAAATGATTGAGACAATCAAAAAATTCATTGATGGGTATAAATACTCTAGAGATGGAAAAAACTAAGCTAGGCATTACTAATAATCTCATTCTTACGGCAGGACCCTGTATAGATTATAGGGAAGTTGAATATTGCAGTGATGCTGCGGTAAATGGCTGGAATCAACATCATAGCGATTATATAAATCGTTTTGAAAAATTTTTCAAAAATTACATTGGCACTTCACATGGATTTGTTACTTCTAGTTGCACTGGCGCTTTGCATGTAGCCCTGAAAGCAAAAGGCATTGGTCCTGGCGATGAAGTTATAGTTCCAGAAACAACCTGGATTGCAACAGCAGCAGCTGTTTGCTACGTTGGAGCAACACCAGTGTTTGCTGATATCAAAGCAGATACCTGGGTCATGGACACAGAAAAACTAGAAAAATATATCACCCCAAAAACCAAAGCCATAATGCCGGTTCACCTATACGGTCAACCTGTTGTCATGGAACCGATTTGGGCTTTTGCAGAAAAGTATAATTTATTTATTTTGGAAGATGCGGCACCTTCTATTGGAACTATTTATAAAGGCAAAAAAACAGGTAGTCTTGGACACGCTGCTGCATTTAGTTTTCAAGGTGCAAAAGCAGTAGTGACTGGAGAAGGTGGTTTTCTATTGACTCAAGATGAGGAGCTATTTAAACAAGCTTGGTATTTTAATGATCATGGTAGAGATCCGAGTAAGGCACTTTATAATACAGCAATTGGACACAAATACAAAATGTCTAATATACAAGCTGCTCTAGGACTTGCTCAAATGGAAAAAATCGAAGAGATCGTAACTCAAAAAAGACAAATCTTTGCTTGGTATCAAGAAAGACTTTCTGATATCGAGGAACTTGCACTCAATGTAGAAATTCCAGATACTCGAAATATTTATTGGATGAGCTCTATTGTTTTAGATCCTAAAATAAAATTTTCTAGAGATGAATTTATGTCAAAACTAAAAGAACGTAAAATCGACTCAAGACCAATGTTTTATCCAATGAGCAGTTTTCCGATGTTCAATTCACAAGATCAATT
>JAJTHA010000214.1 GCA_021299565.1 Candidatus Caenarcanales bacterium | reverse complement strand
TTTCCGCAGCATAATACTATTTTGAAAAAAAATGATATTGATGATGAAGATGAGTTTGTTGATGTAATAAATGATCCAAATGATTTCGTAAACACTCTAGAACTTTTGCCATCTAGAACTCTGGAGGCTTATCAGGACTTGGATACAGCTATCAATTTGAAAAAAAATAATTTTGAAAAAAGAATTTGTACTTTGACAAAGGCACGCTTAGAAAAAGTAAAAGAACAATTCTCCCACTTAACTGAGTTTGCTTTTAATCAAATGTTAGATATTCCTCGACCTGATAAAAGAGATTTTGTTGTTTGGTATAAATCTTTGTCAGCAAATCAAATAATTATTGTTTATGTAACAGATAGTAGCAAGCAAGCTAATTTTGCCCAAGTAATAACTTATGATAAACAAAAAAGAATCAGAGGAGTTAGACATTGTAGTTTTGATAATGCTAAACCACTAATTATTAACGAAAGCTATGTTGATAAATACGGCAATTTAAGACAAATTGCACATATGGGTTCTAAGTCAGGTAGTGATATGTTTAATTCTGCAGAGAGATTTGATGATGGAACCGTCTCCTGGATCGTTTCACAAAACAAGACCACTGGGGCAGCTGTCTTGAGACCCAATGGTGAGATTTTGTTTGTAGAAAATTTAATTAATGATCAATCCTTAATCGCAGCTAGAAATCTTGGTGCTGAAGGTGTTATTGAAGGACAATGGTCTGGAGTTTTTTCTCAAGAGGCTTGTTTGAAAGACTGTCATCCACTTCAGGAGACATTTAAAATTAAAGTTAGACAGCAGATTCATCAGATTATTGATGGGTCTGCGATACCGGGTCTTGATCCTATTTTTTGGATTTAAAGCTATCCGAATCTATGTATACGGTGCAAGTATTTTCGCCAACTCAAGATCATCAGGTGTGGTGATTTTGATATTGCTCTGTGGACTTTCAACCAGATAGACATCCTTATTGATTCTTTCTACAAGTCCAGCAGAATCAGTTCCTTCAAAATGATCTTCTAAAGCTTTTTGATAAGCATCAAAAAATATTTGGCTATGATAGACTTGCGGAGTTTGAGTATGCCACATGCTATCTCTTGAAACATTTTTTTTGATAATGTTTTCCCCATCTCTATTAAAAGCTAGTTTTAGGGTATCGCTTACCGGTCGTCCTGCAACTGCAGCACCAGTTTCCAGTGCTTTTTTCACTACTTGTTCAATAGTAGTTTTTTTAATTAATGGTCGAACTGCGTCATGAATTAAAATCAAATCAGCTTTTTCTTCTAGAGCTTTGATCTCTAAAATTGCATTCTGGATACTATCTTGTCTGCTTTTGCCGCTTTTGCAGATTATAAAATCCAAATCAGGAAACTCTGATTTGATGATTTTTTTAGTATAAACAATATCAACTGTTGGAATTATGAACTTCTTAATTAAGCCAGTAGAAATCAATTTAGCGAGAGTAACAATAATTATTGGCTTATCGTCAATTGCCAAAAATTGTTTAGGTTTTTGGCTTTGCATCCTTTTTCCGATGCCGCCAGCGGGTATAATAGCGTATATAGTTGTCATATGGAAATCATTCCTGAGTATATCAATTATATCGAAGTTAACAAGACCTTGAGTTTTAATTCACTAAGGGTTTATAAAAGAGACTTGCTTGATTTTTCTGATTTTTACAATGCTAAATATCCAAACCTAAAGTTCGAAGATTTGACTATTAATGTCTTGAATCATTTCATAAGTTTTTTGGAAAATCAAGGAAAATCAACAGCAGCAATTAATCGTAAGTTAACTGCTCTACATGGTTTATGGATATGGGCTAGAGATCATCTCAAAATTGTTTCTAGAGACCCTTTCTTGCAATTAGATAGAAAATCGCAATTCAGAAACAAAAATGCTGCTGTATTAAGTGAAGATCAAATTGTAATGTTGCTAGATCATTCTGATCATGATTTAAAAACAAAAATTATTCTTGAATTGATTTATGCAACTGGAATTAGAGTCGGTGAATTAACACAGCTTACTATTGTTGATATAGATCTCAATAATCAATTGATAACAATTCCTCGCTATGGAAGATTTAAAGAGCGTACTATACCTTTCAATTCCGTTCTCTCTGATCTATTGGATGAATATATCAAATCAAACAAATTAAATATAAACTCCAAATTGCTTTTAAATAGATGGCAAGAAGGTGTTTCAGAGAGAGAAGTTTTTAGATTAATCAGTGAAGCAGCTAAAGCTGTTGGTTTGAAAACTAGAGTAACTCCTTCAATTTTAAGAAATAGTTTTTTGAAACATATGCGCTTGAATGGCGCTCATGATGCTCTTTTGCAAGATTTGACTGGGCAGATAACTGTTAGACTTTAGGCAAGTTTTTCTCTGAAATAATTAGCCAAAGTATTAAAGCTATAGATGCACAAAAATAGACAAATGGTTGGAGACCATAAAATCCAAGGATGATTGATGATATTAGCTAGATCTTTTCCTTGAGCTAGCATATTGCCCCAACTTGGATCAGGCTCGTTAATTCCTAAACCCAAAAAGCTCAAGCTAGATTCACCAATAATATATCCAGGTATAGAAATCGCAATCGCAATAATCAGAAAACTACTTATTTGCGGGAGTAAATGTTTGATAATTATTTGTAAGTGACTTAGCCCCAATGATTTTGCCGCCTGTATATATTCATTGTTTTTTATAGACATAATTTGTCCTCGTATAATTCGAGCCAGACCAGCCCATGAAATTAAGGAGATTAGACAAGTGATTAATAAAAATCTCTGATAGTTATTGAGACTCGCTGGCAGCATTGCAGAAAGTATAATTAATAAATAAAAACTAGGTAAACTCATCAAAGCCTCAGCAAGTCGCATCATTATCATGTCAATCTTGCCACCAAAATAACCAGAAATACCTCCATAAATTGCTGCAAGTGGCAAGCTGATTATTAAACCCACAAAACCTATTACCAGACTGATTCTGCCAGCAAAAATAAGTCTACTAAGAATGTCCCTTCCTAATTTATCTGTCCCGAGAAGATGATTAAATGACGGAGCTTGATATATTTCATTGATATTCATTTGATTAGCATCAGCAAGTGGTAATAAGTCAGCAGAAAAACATACTATGTAAAAAGATGCGAGTATAGAAATTGCTATTTTGATTTGCCAGTTATTCATGCTAAGTCCTATAATCTAATTACTTTTAACAGATCGTAGTATCATTTATTATATGCGTATTTTAGTGGTTGTATTATGTTTTTTGATGGTTTCATGTGGGATTTTCTTTGATGATTTAAGTCAGGCGCAAAAATACGTTTCTCAAGAAAACTATGAAGAAGCAATCAAGTTATTGGATAGTTATCATGCGGCTAATAGCAAAAAATATAATGCAGAAGTGCATTTGATTTACGCTGATAAAGTATTGCAGAATTTTGCTGAAAGTCGTTTTCATCGTTATCATCATGCAAAAGAACTTATAGAAAGATCTTTGCAATTGGATCCTAAAAATACCAAAGCAAAGGCTTTTTATTTGATGATAAGCAAGCTTATAAAACAAGATCTACCAGAAAATATTATCGAAGAGGCAAAAAATAATGACTAGTTTTTTCGATAGCTATATTTTTTGTTTCATAAGTGCTTATTTTCTTGGAGCTTTGCCAAGTGGGTATTGGATGGGTCTTGCTTTTGGCAAAGATTTGACTAAAGAAGGTAGCGGAAGTACAGGTGCTACAAATGTTTTGAGACTCGTTGGTAAATGGCAGGCATTTATCGTTTTGGCTGTAGATATTTTAAAAGGTTTTATTCCTGTTTATTTTTACAAAAACTATTCTTCACTTTTTTCAACAAATACATGGTTCGATTATTTGATTTTGTTATTGGCTTTGATCCCGATAATCGCTCATTCAAAAAGTATTTTTGTTAATTTCAAGGGCGGTAAATCTTCAGCCACCGGTCTTGGTGTTTTACTCGCGTTTAATCCCATTGTTGGACTAATTACTCTCTCTATCTGGGCTGCCACCGTTTATCTTTCTGGATTTTCTTCATTAGGATCAATTATTGCTATACCTTTGGTGCCTATTTGGCTTTATTTGTATGGTGAAAAGCC
>JAJTHA010000060.1 GCA_021299565.1 Candidatus Caenarcanales bacterium | reverse complement strand
TTTTAAAAAAATCATGGTTATAATTTTTTTCTTTACTAGGTCTGCCATTAAGAGTACTAAAATCATTGAGTCTTTTCAAAATAGCCTTGATTCTCTTTCCAGCAAGGATAACAGAGCTTTGCTTTTTTAAAAATTCTTCTACTTCACTCGAATTTTTACTTATTCCTAAATTTGATAATGTGGCTTCATAAATTTCTTGGGCAATTAATTTGGGTTGAATTGCTGACTCTTTTATTTTTGTAATTAATTGATAGTCTTGTGCTTTATTATTCGCAATTTCAGAAGATCGGCTAGTTTGCAAGACACATAAATTAGCTAATATCTCTTTTAATTCTGCCTGCTCTTGATTTCTTGGTAAGACTTTAGCTAGAGCACGTCCACTCATTCTTTTAGAATCGGGTTTGGGTGATGAGGCTTGGGTACTAGTATTTAATGATGGAGATATAGCGGGAGCGTCAAAATCAAATTCGAGTTGTTGAAAAGTTATAGCCGTATCAACTGTTTTCATTTCACTTTCTACTTTAAGCTTGTTCTGTTAGATATTTGGCAAGTTTCTTGATTTGCCTCTCAGCCAAATCAATATTTGGAAGACCTTTTAATATGCTCAATTCATCATTATTAAAAAGATGATCTCTTAATATTCTATACAAGATATATCTTCTTTGATCATTAGATAAACCGTTTCTTGCAAACTCACTTTCAGTCAATAATGATTTAAAATTAGAATCACTTTGAAGATAATTTCCTAAGTCATTTTTAAAATTAGGATTTATATCTTCGAATTGTTTCGATAAATTTCCTTTTAGTTCTGAAACAGTAAGATTTAATTCTTTACAAAGTTTTGACCATAATGATGAGGGTTGACCTGACAAAATCATCATTTTCAAATTAGGATTAGTTGTTGTTTTTCTCCTCGCGACATTTACAGACTTTACTGAATTTCCTTTCTTGCCCAAACCTAAATAAGGTCTAGAGAAGCCTGATTGTCCTAATGGAGATGTCATTACCATAGTCAAGATATTAACACAACTCGACGAATCCGTCAAGCGCTTTTAATTGTCTGAACAGGGAATAAATACAAATATATGCCCGAAAAAGGCAGCGAAATCCAAAAACCCCAGCTCAGCCAAGAACTCAGACACGAAATTCAAGACTTTGGCAATGAGCTAATGGATAAGGCCCAAAAAGCTCTCCAGCATTTAGAGACACGTCAATGGTATGGCTACGTCAGTAAAGTCGTAGGGCTATTACTAGAAGCTCAATTACCCGGAGCCAAAATCGGTGAAGTCTGCAAAATAGTAACAGACGAAGGTGTCGAAAAACTCGCTGAGGTAGTGGGTTTCAGAGGACAAGTCTCTCTTTTACTTTTACTGGTTGACGGCAAGGGCGTCTCCCAAGGTTGCAAAGTTTATCCGACTGGCAATACATTTCAAGTTGGTTTATGCGATGGATTATTAGGTCGCGTCATAGATCCAACCGGTGAGCCGATGGATCACATGCCAAAGCCAATCTATGACGAGTTTAGAGACATCGAGCAAGAAGCTCCAGATTCATTTGGAAGACCTCGTATCAAAGAAGTTTTTTCCTGCGGTGTTAGAGCAATAGATTCAACTCTCACTTTTGGTGAAGGTCAGCGTATAGGTTTATTCGCTGGTTCTGGTGTCGGTAAATCCACACTCATGGGTATGATCGCAAGATACTGCGAAGCAGATATCAACGTGATCGCCCTAGTAGGTGAGCGTGGTAGAGAGGTTCAGGATTTTATAGAAGCCAGTCTAGGAGAAGAAGGCATGAAACGCTCTGTTTGTGTAATTGCAACAGGCGACAAACCAGCAATGATGCGTCTCAAATGCCTTTTAACGGCAACAACGATTGCAGAATATTTCAGAGACAAAGGCAAAAAAGTCATGTTGATGGTTGATAGCGTCACGCGCATGGCAATTGCAGCAAGAGACGTAGGACTTGCTGTAGGAGAGCCTCCTACGATGAGAGGTTATACACCAAGTGTTTTTTCATTGATCCCAAGAGTACTAGAAAGAGCAGGCAAGTCTGATAAAGGTTCTATCACAGCAATTTATGCAGTTCTGGTTGAAGGTGACGATATGAACGAACCAATTGCTGACACGGTTAGAGGAGTGCTTGATGGTCACATCGTTCTCTCGCGTAGAATCGCTCACAAAAATCATTTCCCTGCGATTGATATTTTGGGAAGTGTCTCACGTTTGTTTCCAGAAATCACAACAACAGAACAGCAAAAAATGGCTGGAGACATGAGAAACATGATGGCAGTTTTTAAAGACAACGAAGACTTGATCAATATTGGTGCTTATCAAAGAGGGACTAGCCAGGAGATAGACAGAGCAATTGCTCTGAAACCTAGAATTGATGCATTTTTGAAGCAAGGTATCTATGACATCATCAGTTACGATGAGACTATGGATCAATTAAGAAGTGTTTTTAGATAGAATTGACTCTTGCGCCAAGCTGTTTTTCTATCATCAAAAACGGCATCGCAAAATCAGGGATAATTGCATAATATTTTTTAGTACCATTGTTGATCTGATTCACTTGATCAGCACTTGGAGCATCTTTGGTAACAAAATTTCTTTCGTTATCATCACCCAAAACCAAAACTAATTTACCTTTATTGGCTTGCAGTTTGGTTATAAAGTTTTGATAGCAATCTTTACATGGAATCAGTTTTTCAGAAGCAAAAACCTGTCCTGGAGAAGCTTTGCGATAAAGAAAGACAAAAGCGACTTTATCTAAATCCAGATTATCAAGCTTGAGAGCTGCGAGATAGGCTTGTTTCTCGGCGCAATTGCGCATCAATGGATTGGCAAAATCTTTTTTATTACTTGGATCAATATTAGCTCCAGAATAGATTTGAAATTTATGATTGTTTTTGTAAATCATTAGTGAACTATAATGAGCATGAGAAATTGGTGCAATACTATCTGAAGATCTTTTGATAAGTTTTTCTTGCAATAAATCAAAACCAATTTTTTCTGAATCTGTCCAGTCGCAAATTTTACCTTTTTCCAAAGCTAAGAAAAAATCTACAACAAAAGCATTCTTCTCTAATGGAATCTCTCTTTGAGAATTGATTTTTGTTTTGCTAGTGTTTATTGGCCTCACTGGGGACAGTCTTTATACCCTGAGCTGATTAAGAACTAACTAAGAGATCTCGCAAATACAAAAAAAAGACCCTGGGAATACCAGGGTCGTGGGGTGTGAATTAAAAGAAAATCTATTTTCTGCTAGCAGTAGATTCAGTTTTTGAATCAATTCTGTTTACTTCAGACAAAACTTCATCAATTTCTTCTTGGATATTTGCTTTTTCAGAAGCATCTGAAGCTGTTTTCTTTTTAGCTTCGAGTCTGGTTTGCTTATCCTCTAATCTCATTTTTTGGCATTTTACTGTATTGCAACGAAAATACGCCGAAGCTGGTGTCATTGTCGCAATTGCCGCTAAAACTAATAAACTAAATAATCTCATTTTTTTTCCTCCTACAAATCGAACTTATGGATTTATACTAGCATAGGCAAATTAAGATAAGTTTAACAACAGCGATTTATTTTATCGAAATCCTCAATTTTTTTCTTAGGTGTTTTCATAGACACAGATTCTATAGTTAATTGAGTTTGGATATATTCAGACTCAGAATTACTAAGTTTATATCCGGAAATATATCTAATCGCTAATTTACAAACACAAAAAACAATTAGATATAAGCAAAGCAAAAAAATCAAACTCAAAGCCATAATTACATACTGATTAAAAATCAACTGCGGACTAGCTATGGCTGAATTCATTTCAAGATTTCTAATCGCGGCAAAATAACCGATACGAGGATCATTACTAGTAAATTTCTCAAAAACTGCAGCACTGGTGACCACTGCCACAAATGCCAAGGGCACTAAAGTAATCCACAAATATTTGATCTTATCGCTTTTGATCATAATAGTAGTTGCGATACAAAGAGCAATTGCAGCAAGCATTTGATTGGCTATACCAAAAATCGGCCAGAGCATGTTCACGCCACCATTAGGATCAATTACTCCAAGATACAAAAAATAACCCCAAGCAACAACAACACAAAAACTTGCAAAAATATTTGCAAGATACGAAGTTGTCTTACCAAGAGGCTTATAAATATTACCTAGTAAGTCTTGCAACATAAATCTTGCAACTCGCGTTCCTGCGTCAAGCGTTGTGAGAATAAAAACAGCTTCAAACATAATTGCAAAGTGATACCAAATCCCAAGAAAAGCATTGCCAAAAACACTACTAAAAATACTCGCCATACCAACAGCAAGCGACGGAGCACCTCCTGTTCGAGCCAGTAGACTGCTCTCACCAACAGCCTTTGACAGTGCTTCAAATGCAGCTATATCGAGAGTATAACCCCAAGAATTTATAGTCGCGGCAACTTGCTGTAGATTTTCACCAACTATAGAAGCGGGGCTATTAATAGCAAAATATATTCCTGGCTCCAAAACACAAGCCGCTAACATCGCCATTAAAGCTACCAAAGATTCGAGAAGCATGCTGCCATAGCCAATCAATCTGATATCTCTTTCATTAGCAAGTATCTTTGGAGTAGTACCAGAAGCAACTAATGAATGAAAACCAGAAATAGCGCCGCATGCAATGGTGATAAACATAAAAGGAAAAATTTTGCCGGCAAAAATTGGTCCAGTTCCATCTATAAAGCTGGTTATAGCTGGCATTTGGATTTCAGGTCTCAAAATCAAAATAGATATTAGCAACAAAAAAATAGTTCCAAGCTTTAGGTAAGTAGACAAGTAATCACGAGGCGCAAGCAAAAGCCAAACAGGCAAAGTCGCTGCCAGAAAACCATAAATAATTACGGCATAAGCAAGGCTAAGTCCATCAAGATCAAACATTGATGCAAACTGTGATTCAGCGACATACTGCCCGCCAATAACAGCTCCAAGTATCATCACAAGACCCAATATAGAGGCTTCCAATACTTTTCCTGGTCTAAAATACTGCATATATAAACCAACCAAAACAGCAATAGGAATCGTAGATGCCACAGTAAAAGTCGCCCAGGGACTATGTTTCATCGCTTTAACCACAACCAATCCAAGCACTGAAATAAGAATAATTATTATCATCAAAGTTCCAATTAAAGCCGTAAAACCTGCAACTGGACCTAATTCATCTTTTGCAATTTGCCCAAGGCTTTTGCCATCTCTCCTTGTTGAAAAAAACAATATCAGCATGTCTTGAACAGCTCCACCTAAAATCGCTCCAAACAAAATCCATAAAGTGCCCGGCAAATAACCAAACTGCGCTGCCAGAGTAGGTCCTATCAAAGGACCCGGACCTGCAATTGCAGCGAAATGATGCCCAAAAACTATCCATTTATTAGTTGGGATAAAGTCTTTATCATCCCTAAAACGCTCTGCTGGACAGGCTCTCGTGGGATCCAAAGTGAGAACTTTAGCGCAAATAAAAGAAGCGTAAAATCTATAAGCCACTACATAACAACAAATAGCTGCTAAAAGAAACCAAATAGCATTGATGGTTTCGCTTCTTGAAATTGCTATAAAAGCCAGTAGGAGAACCGCGGCTATACTAGCCACTAAAACTCTCTTGGAAAAATGCTTGGGTCTTTCAAGGTAATTCATAACAAAAAAAAACCCCGCCCATTGGGCGGGGATAAAGAAAAAAAACTACTAATTAGCTGTTAATTTTTTGGCACGTACATAGTTGTACCAAACATCATAAGTGTACTCAACAGTTTTATTTGCTACTGGATTAAGATTAAGATCATAGGTAGTGTATTTATAAGTATTGGTATAAACCGCTGTTTGACCTTCTCCCCCACTTGCAGAATCATCACTTGCGGCATCATCTGAAGCACCTTTCTTACCTTTTTTACCTTTTTTGTTTTTTACTAAAGGTTTAGAGACATCATCACCACTGTAACTATACTCAGTAAGTACAAGACCTGTTGAATAAGCGACTCCATAAACATTGTCAGCAATAGCTAATGATTTTAGTTTGCTTAATGATGGGAATGAGTATTGAACTATCTCTCTTACACCGTTTGTTGTTTCAACGATGTATGCTTTATCGTCAACGACGGCAAGATCAAACTCTGATATCCAAGCTTGTGCTTGTACAGAATTAACCAAAAAACTCAATAATAATAGACTTGCTAAAAACTTCTTCATAAGAAGAATTATACCAAAATTAGCTTAAGGATCGCTTATTAATGTTTTACTGGTATTAACTGACCTGTTGGAAGTCTTCTGAAATTAGTGTCGTCTCCACCATCAAGAATTATACTTGTAGAAAAATCTCCGCTAGCTGCTGAAGTTTTTACGTTTTTGGCATATTTGACTTTGATTTTTTTAACAAGTTGCTCACATGTAAGCGTTTCATCAAGAGGAACTGATGCGGTATAGTTTGAAACTTTTGTTGAAATATCAAAATCAACATCAAGATTGATCGCAGTACCATCATTATTCAAGTTTGCAAAAGTGATTGAACCCAATTCGTTTTCATCTGTTGAAACCGTGCCTTTGACTGTCATTAGAGTTCTTGTGGTTCTAACACTAGTGTCGCTTAATAAAATATATACTTTATTGTTGCTTGGAAGAGTAAATTCATCAGCTGAATCTTCGTCACAAGAACCAGATGCATTTGACTCTTTGCTTGGCTTCAAAACTTCTAGGTCATAAGTGCCGTTTACCATAAGAGCCCTAGGCACATATATAGTAGCTCCAATGAATCTACCAGCATTAATCGCAAAATCTCCATCTACTACAGTAATGAGGTAATAATCAGCATCTTCAAAACCAATACTCAAGCCATCATCAAAACTTTTACTATTAAAGGTTATAGCAGCTCCGTCGCCAATAGATTTAACCGAATTTACGGTTGTAAACAAGAAGAATGCTAATACTAAAAGCTTTTTAATGATAACTAAACTCGATTCTAACATATGTGCTAGCATTGACGGCTTGACTACATTTAATACATTTAATTTATCCTCAAAGTTATTAAAAGCCATAGATCTTATGGGCTTTAAAGAACCCTCTGCGATTCAAGCAAAGGCCATTCCTGTTTTACTTGAAGGTCACGATCTTATAGGTCAAGCTCAAACTGGTACTGGTAAGACAGCA
>JAJTHA010000137.1 GCA_021299565.1 Candidatus Caenarcanales bacterium | reverse complement strand
TGAAAAATCATACTTAATTTGTTTTTGAGTTGCAAGCTCTGGGAAAAATGTTTTGTAAAAAATATTGGCAGCGCCTAAAGTCTCTTCAGGACTATGCTCTAGGCTATAATGCAGATGCATAATGAGATTATTATGAGCAACTGCGTTATATGGATTGAATTCAATTTGTTTTTTTTGATACTCTATGGCTTGTTCTGGTTCGCCCATTGCTGAATAAACGACTCCTAACATTCCGTAAGCAAGTTCTGATTGTGGATCAAGCTCTATCTCTTTGTTGAAACATGCTAAGGCTTTTGTCAGGTTATTTTCATGTTCAAGGTAGTAAGTCCCAAGAATCAGTTGAGTGACTTTAAGCTTAAGTGCAGAATTAGCAGTTATGCTGATATAAGGATATACTTCAGAAATTCTGCCAAGGTGATACAAAGAATAGCTAATAGCCCAATTGGCGATTGAATTCTCTGGTTCTAATTTGAGCATCTCTTGGAAAACTTTTATAGATTGTTCATATAGGCGCATATTCAGATATGCATTACCCAGGTGTTGAAAAGCCTCTATGTATGAGGGATCTAGCTCTAAAGCTTTTGAACTCACTGCTATTGCATGTTCTTGTTTGCCTGTACTGATATAAAACGCACTCAATTCTGTCCAAGTCTTTGGATCATTTGGATTTTGAGTGAGCAGTTTTTTAAGTAATGCTTCAGTTTGCTGATCTGCTTGAGTCATTATTATATTGATATCAAATTGATTACGGTCTTAGTCTAACTTTATTGTTAAAAATACGCTAGCGGAAATTTGATATCCAAGGCACCCTTATGCTCGTACGACGACCTTATGCACAAACTCACAAAACCAAAACAGCGACGGGTAAGCAGCCAGCCAAGCCCAAACAAAGCGATTAAACCCGAAGAAATAAACATTCAATAAGTGAAAAACAAAAGCAAGTACTAAACCACAAATCAAAAAAGTTTTACTAATCAAAATCAAAGGAAACATCAACTCAAAAACAATAATGCCAACTGAAGCAAATCGCAGCAAAAGCAATTGAGTAGAAAAGTCCCTGAATTTTTCAGCTGCAGGGAAAATCGAAAAAGCAAACAAATCCTGCAAAGCTTTTCCTTTCCACCAATCTGGATTTAAAGCTTTTGCAACTCCGGCAACAAAATATGAAGCAATTAATTGCATAGCCAAATAACCAAAAGCATATTCTTGTAAAAGCAGACTAGGAGCCAAATGCGCCAATGTCAAGCAAGCCAAAGTCAGCATAGTGATTTTATCCGCACCGCCATTATACGGTCCCTGAAAATGATTCAATATCATGATTCCATTAATAAACAAAAGCACGCAAATCCAAGTCGTAGAAAAATTGCACAAAAGTAAAACACTCAAAAAAATCCTTATCCAAAATAGTTTCTTCTCAGCAGCAAAAACATGCTCTAAGCTTTGCTGGATAAAAGCTATTGCCAAGAAAAGCTCAGTCAGTCGCATTGCCAGTTCAAGACTCATGAAGTATAACTCTCCTAAACGCTCCATTTTCTATGCTCACAAAAACCAATCTGAATTTCAAATGCTCACTATCGCTAAGTTTTAGATTAGTTTTGAGTCGCTTCAAAATCTCTTCACTACTATATTGATTAGGACTTGTAATCAGTTTTTCGGCACAATTCATTATAAAAAGCATTTCATTCCACTCGCGATTATAAAAAATTCTTCTTACAAATCCCCAAAAGTTGATTTCTTGAGGGCGTAAATTAAATTCATGCCAGGTTTTAAACTGCTCAGAATCCAAAGCATATTCAATGCGAGGAGACGGGGCGATCTCTCTAAAAAACTGCCAAGCAGGGATGAAGATAGGAGCTAGAAGTTTAAAAACTTGGAGCATTAATAAGAGTCTATAGTATTCCAATTAAATAATGCCGTCGATGTGTATTGGGGACCGGATCCGGACAAAATGGACAAAATTGTCGAAAAGTGTTGTCCACATTGACTTTTCTTCCCCTTAGAGCGCAAAAACATGACTTGGGTCATGTTTTTGCTAGGGGTAGTCCTTAACCGTCTGCTGACCACTTGACCCCTTACTTTCACATATCAAGCTTGCTATAAAAAAAGCAATGCGCACTCTAATCATATTAGTTATGCTTTTCTGGACTCACAAAGCCACCGCCCAGCTCAGCGAATTAAGCCAGCTCAATTATCCACAAAAACTCAAACAAATAATCAATTCAAAACCCATTGCCAAAACCATCGCAAAAGCTAATATCCCACAACAAATCCCCGTCAAACCAATCATCAATCAAGTCATCAATCAAGCAGCACAATTTAACGAAAACGATCTTCAACTCATCAACCGCAAGGCTTTTGACTTACTCATGAATTCCTATCAAAACCGCAATCGCAAACTACGTCCGCACGAAGACACACAAAACACTAACGCAATTTTTGCCAATTACCTATCCTACAAAAGACTTTTAGAAAATCCTCAAAACATCAACAGCCAAGACTACTACAATGCATACACCGCCAAAAACAATCTAGAACTGCTTTGTGGTAGAGAGACTATATTTATGATCGATTCATTATGGAACAATTTCAGACAAAAAGGAGCACAATATGCACAAACTACAAATACTAATATTAGTAATAATTATGCTTGGCAATAACAATAGTCAAGCCGCAAGCTTTCTAGAACAAGAGCTAAATCCCATAGCAAAAAGACCACTAGGACTTAAAACAAAAGGATATCCGATTTTGAACCAATTAGAAAACACTCTCTATCCAGGTCAGACTTTTGCATCAGACAGCCCCAACAAAAGGCTAGAACGCCTTGAAATAGCGGCTTTCGGGCGAATCCAGAAAGGCAATATCAAAGATAGATTAGCAAGAGTGGAAGACCAAATCAACAGCTGGGCTATATCACTTGAAATAGGAGAAATCAAACAACAAAGAGGAGCAATATGAGAAAAATAATTTTAGTAATTTTAGTCTTTATAAGTCACGCAGCAAAAGCAGAGACGATTATGGTCAAACAAGGTTCACGAAGCAATGCTCTACTCAATCGCAAATTTGTGTTCATGCAAACAAGCCCAAGTCAAGTCAAAGACACAAATTCAAGCAATATCAGCAGCCTGGCTAGTGCTCCAGTTAAAAGCATAAATAAATCAGCACCCGTAAAAGTCACTCATCAAAAGAACAAGAAGCCCGTCAAAGTCTCTCACCAAAGCTATGACTCCGGCGAGGGCAATAGCTGGGATGATTACGCTGGCGATGTTGAGCTAGAAGAAGAATTGAGCGTTAATGCCAGAATTACAAATCTCTAAGATATCAACGCAGGACCTAGATCTTCTTTGAACTGTTCTTCTTGGATCTTGATTAATTCCTTCATAGAACCATCGCACTTGTGCAATTTCACAAAATTAGCCGCGCTTCTTGCTGCAATTGGAATACCACCAGTGATGATAATGGTTTCATCAGTGTTAATGAATTTTCCTTTTAGTAACTTTTCTTCTATATTCAAAATAGTTTGAGTAGTTCTATGTACTTGA
>JAJTHA010000091.1 GCA_021299565.1 Candidatus Caenarcanales bacterium | reverse complement strand
TTTTGATGATGAATAGCACCAAAGACTTTGTTAATAAAGAAGTTTTGCCTATTATAGATCAAGCATATATGGATGCAAGATTCCCCAATGAGATACTCGCTCCACTAGGCAAAATGGGTTTTCTTGGTGCACCACTAGAAGGCTATGGCTGTCCTGGAGTAGGTTACGTCGCTTATGGACTTATCAATATGATGCTTGAAGCTGGTGATTCAGCTCTTAGATCTTTTAATTCTGTTCAAACATCTCTTGTGATGTTTCCTATTTATCATTTTGGTTCTGAAGCACAAAAGCAAAAATGGCTCCCTGAGCTGGCTACAGCTCGTAAAATAGGTTGCTTTGGATTAACCGAACCAGATCATGGTTCTAATCCAGCAGAGATGGAAACCAAAGCTGTAAAAGTAGATGCTGGTTATAAAATCAACGGCGCAAAAATGTGGATTACCAATGGCTCAATTGCTGATGTTGCAATTGTGTGGGCAAAATACGAAGGTAATGTTTGTGGATTTTTAGTAGAAAAAGGCACTAAAGGTTTTAGTGCTAAAACCATGACCAATAAACATTCACTTAGAGCTTCTATAACTTCTGAATTGATTTTTGAAGATTGCATAGTCCCAGAAGATGCTCTTATGCCAGGTGCGCAAGTCGGTCTGAGAGCGGCTTTTCAGTGCTTGAACTCAGCTCGTTTAGGAATTGCCTGGGGCGCAATTGGTGCTGCGATGGCTTGCTATCAAACAGCAGTTGATTATTCGCTTTCAAGAGTGCAGTTTCATGGCAAACCAATTGCCTCGCATCAACTTATACAAAAAGATCTTGTAGACATGCTTACAGAGATTTCCAAAGCTCAGTTTTTGACTTTGCAAATCACGCGCCTAAAAGAACAAGGCAAAGTAAAACCCGAACATATTTCTATGGTCAAACGCAACAATGTAAAGATGGCTCTCGAAATTGCAAGAAAAAGTCGGGATATTCTAGGCGCTAATGGAATCAGCGCAGAATACCCCGTCATGAGACACATGTGTAATCTCGAGTCTGTAATTACTTACGAGGGCACGGACAATGTCCACACCTTAACAATAGGAAAATATATAACTGGCATCTCAGCTTTCTAGTCCCCTACCTCCCACTCGAGTGCACAGGGTCTCCCCCCTCAACTCATGCTTCTTATATTGATCTTATTCCACCAAAATGACTAGTTATAACAAGGGATTAATTATAAATAATTTCATGCTTCTTAATTTTTATCTTGGAACCTGTGATAATATCTTGAGTCGTGCCTGTTAAGAAAGTTAGTCAACAAGCAAATATCCCGCCAATTATTTTTGTTAGCAGCGAACATGCTGCTGCACCAGAAAAACTTAATCCTGCTATTACAAGAATGGCAAGGCGTTTAAATAAAGCGCTTTCCCGTGCAGAGCAGGAAGCCAAAAAATACACTAAATCAAGTAAAATTTTTATAACAAATTCACTAGATAAATTATCACCACAGAATTTACAAATTATTGCAAAACAATTTAAAAAACTTTTCCAGGAAGATCCAAATTTAGAAGATTTTTTTAAAAACATTATAGTCAAGGCTTTCTCATTTGGTCAAAGTAAAGACAAACAGCGGACAATTGCAAAATTAATTCTGGATTTAGCAGAAGAAAATCTTGTAAGTTTTTTAGCAGGTGCAATTTATGCAGCACATGGATCTCGGGGTTCAAAAATTCTTGAGGATTGTTTGTCTGAAATCAAAACTACTGGAATGGAAAAATTTCAAAAGATTTTTATGGCTTTGATCAATAGTTGTCAATTTAATTTCAATGACCAGCTTTTTCATCAACATTTGCTTTCCTTGGGATCCTTTGCCGAAAAAGCTTTGCGTAAATTAGGTCTCAAACAAAATACAGCAGATCACCTCAATGCTTTTTACAAAGATTGCCTAAGGAAGTTGTATAAAATTTCTTACGAATCTGGTTTAGATAAATTAGATTTAGACTCAGATTCAAATATTTTACTTTTTGAAAAACCCATATTTGATAAAAGCTTAATGACTAAAGATACTATTGTCTCATCTATACTTACTTTGAAGCAATTGTGGGCTTCTCATATCATGAACCATCCAAGATTAAAATCAAGTTTTCATTCATCTCTTGTTTTATTGGATCCTTTTACGCGAAACCCTTTTGAAATTGATATTACTGATGATTATACGACACCATTGAATAATTTTTTTGTAGGAACTAATGTTTTTTTTGAGCCAATAGTTTCGCTGGCTAATTCTCATAAATCTCACAAAAAATTGTTTGCCCAAAAACTAGAAAATATTTTAGATAAATTATTTTTTTCTTTTGATAATTTAAGCCACCAATGTTATAAAAAACTAGAAATTTACCTAAATACTTATAAATCTTTGTTTCCAGATCAAGCTCAGAAATATTTGTTAGATAGTTTAGAAAGAAGTTCATAAGAGTTGTTGCCAAGTTCTAGGCAGTTAGTTTTGTTTTCTTTGCACTCTATGCAAGGAGCAAGACCAAAGCTTCTCAAATCGTTGATGAATGATTTGGCTAATGATCGTTATGAAAATATTAGGCAATTATTTTCTACTGCTGAATCAACGATGTCAGGATCTGGGCTCGATTTGCCTTTTTTAATTTTTAGAGATTTTCTAGAGAATGCACAAAAGCATAAATCACAATTATGGAAAGCTCTAGATGCTTTGGATAAATTAGACGAAGATTATTTTCAAGTTTTTTTTAATCGACAAACAGGTCAATTAGAGCATGAGATTTTTACTAGATATAATACGATTTCAAGTCAAATTGATTTTAAAAATCTCAATCAAACTTTATTGCTTGGTTTTATTAGTTACTTAGAAGATAGACTTGCTAGAGGCTTTAATATCAAACCTGATTCGCTTGATCAATATCCAAAATATCGTGATTTTTTGAAATTTGTAGCAAAATTGCCCAAGACAACCAGTAAGTAAAAATTACTCAGGCTTTTTAAATACCGCAACTTCAATTTTATAATTTGAATTTTTATTAAATCCAATACTATATTGTTTTGCTTGACCATTACGAATATAGCTGATTACTAATGTATTTCGATAAGGTCTAAAATCATCAAGTGCTTTGCATCTGAATTTATAGTGTTCGTTATTGCCTTTTGGATAAATCTTGAAAATCACGTTTGGATATTTGCTGAAATCATCTCCAGGATTACTAAATGGAGGAATCATATATTGGAAAAGTTTTTTTTGTATTTCCTGAAAAGTTTCTGGAAAATTCTCAAAGCTAAATCTTGTTATCAAATTTTTATCTTTTTCTTCATTACCATTGGGATTTGGAATAATACTAATTCTCGAATCATTTTGCAGCAGATAAGTAAAACTGCTATTGATTTGATCTTTCTCAAAAAATTGCAAAGCACTTTGTTGGTTTCCCTTTTGTGGAGAGAGAACTACTCTATCAAAATCTTGAATTGAAAATTTCTTATTTCCAATTCTATTATCGTTGAAATTGATTACGATGTTCTGTCCATTTAATCTTCTACTCACTTGCGCACATTGGCTTTTCAGTTCTCGTCTGTCTCCACCTTTTAAGTAATAAGTTTTACTTTCTTTTGTTTTCTCTTCTGGTTTTGGACTTGGAAGGGCAATTTGTTCAGCAATAGATCTTTTCTCTGGAATCATCTCTTTGGGTTTTGGCGTATCTTCAATATATTCTGGTTGCTTTAGTCTTTGACCATTACAATAAATTTGCACTTTAAGTAGACCGCTATCTGGAAATTTAATTTCTCCAGCTGTTTTATGTTTACTTTCTCGTAAATCTTTGACTATAA
>JAJTHA010000235.1 GCA_021299565.1 Candidatus Caenarcanales bacterium | reverse complement strand
TGACCAATGTAGAAACTTGCCATTATATTATTGGCAGCACTGTAGGACCACATCCATACCCAACTGTAGTTAGAGAGTTTCAAAGAATAATTGGTAAAGAATCGAGAGCACAATTACTAGAAATCACAGGCAAAATTCCAGATTTTGTTCTTGCTTGTGTTGGTGGTGGATCAAATGCCATGGGAATTTTTTATGATTTTCTTGAAGATGCCAAAAATCAAAAAACCAAATTGATTGGCATAGAAGCTTCTGGACATGGTCTCAACACCACTAAGCATGCAGCTTCTATCAATAAAGGCAAGCCTGGTGTTTTGCATGGCTCCAAAAGTTATTTGATACAAGATGAATACGGACAAATTATCGAGCCTCATAGTATCTCTGCTGGTCTAGATTATCCAGGGATAGGACCTGAGCATAGTTATTTCAATGATAGCGGTCTTGCCGAATACAAATCAGCTACTGATGACGAAGCGCTTGAAGCTTTTAGGCTTTTGTGTAAACTTGAAGGGATTATTCCTGCTCTAGAAAGCTCTCATGCACTAGCTTATCTACAGTATTTAATTCCTCAAACAAGTAAAGATCAAGTAGTCTTGATCAATCTTTCAGGCAGAGGTGATAAAGATCTTAGCCAAATAGCCAATTCTTAAGATCGTTAAAAGTAGTTAGAAATATGATGCCAAGCAAGAACACAAAGCCGATTTGAACAGCGTTTGCTTGAAATTTTTGACAAGCTTTTTTGCCTGCGATTGCCTCATAAGCCATAAACACCAGATGTCCACCATCAAGTGCGGGTATAGGTAATAAATTAATGACCGCCAAATTCAAACTCAATAAAATCGCAAACTCATACAACAAAGTAATATTGCCTTTGATATCTTCACTAATCAATTGCACTATTCCTACTATGCCTTTGACCTGCCCCAAATCCGCTGCTGCAGCGCCATAGCCTGGAAGCACAAGAGAAATGACTTTGTGAGCAAGCGCAACAAATAAACCAATTACTGATAAAAACATAGCAAGCATATTCTGCCCAACAAAAACTATTGATTTATAAACCCACATAAATGGATTGAGACCGTATTTTTCGTAAACTTTATCATTGCCTAGAACTATCCCAAACGCTCCTGGCGACTCGAGAGTAATTGCAGTCACTGTGGGCGTTTTATCAACCATTCTTTCTACAATTACAGTGATAGTTTTGCCCTTAGAATTTTTTATAGTTTCTTGTAGCTTTTCTGCCGAATCGATAACGATGTTATCAACAAAAACTATTTTGTCTCCTTCAAGAAAACCTGATTTTTTGGCAAAGGATTCTTTAGAGGTGAAAGCAGCTATCTTGCTGTTAGGGACTGCCTTTGGAAGCCCAACAGATGCTGCCATGACAATAGCAATAATAATTGCAAACAATATGTTGAACACTATCCCAGCACTAGCCACAACTGCTCTTTGTCCAACCGGAAATTCGCGCATTGGCTTCATGTCATATTTTTTGAGTTCTTCGTGATCAGTTTCGTCACCAAGCTCAGGTATCGCCACAAAACCACCAATAAGCGCAAAATAAAATTTGAATTGCGTTTCCCATTTTTTAAATAAATTGATTCCAGGACCTATAGGCAAACCAATACCAAAAACTGGTGTTTGAAAACCATAATATCTTGCAGCAAGAAAATGTCCAAATTCATGAACAATAATCAATACTGCTATGGTCAAAATACTAATTGCAACAGAAAAAATATCCATCAAAGTAATTTTAGCAGTAAGTCAGGCTTTATAAGTTGCATACTATTGTCTTCAGCTAAAGTCCTCTTGTTAAGAGCCTTTGCGCTACTGGCTCTAATATAATCAAAGCCATAAGGACCGCTTCGCTGACCAGAACTTGGTCCATAAAGACCTATGATTTTGGTTTTGAAATGATCATAGTTATAGCAAGCGGCAGCCGCGATATGCAAAGGACCCGTGTCCACTCCTACGATTAAAGACATTGATCTAAAGAATTCCGGCAATTCGAGAAGATCTTTATTGATTACTAGTTTGAAAGGAAATTTGATTTTGGTAATAATCGATTCGATAATTAATAAATCTTTGTTTGAACCTACTATATAAATCTGAGATTGATATTTATCATAGACTTGTTCCAAAAACTCCTGCCAGTTTTCTGCAGCCCAAAACTTAGATTCCCAAGTGGTTCCAGGGATAATACAAACATTTTGATAGTCGCGAGTTTTGATAGTAATGTTTGAAATATTAGAATTCAAAGCACCAAAATCCGGTTCCAAACTTGCATTCAGAAAATAACTTTTGATGAGCTTGAGATTCTTGTCGATAACATGTTCATTATCGTCTAGAGCTTGACCCAAATCGGCTTTCTCTCTATAAAGACTTGCAGCGATAATTTCTCGAGGCTCTTTGAACCCAAGAGTATAAGCTCCTGAAGCAAAAGCTAATAATCCTGTTTTGATTAAACCTTGCAAGTCAATAACTAAATCGTATTTTTGATCTCTGATATATTTTGCTGCTGCCAAAAAATTTTTGAGGGATTTGTTCTCTAGTTTGATGATGTTTCTAATAGAACTTTGTGATTTGAGAATTTTGGAGAACTTGCCATACACTAGCCAATCGATAGTTGCATCTGGCATTGCTTGCTTAATAGCATTAGCAGCCGGAATAGCATGAACGATATCGCCAAGTGAACTAAGTTTGATAATGAGGATTTTCATGAATTATAGTCGTTTCAATATAAAAAAACTATAATGGTAATTCTATAATTGTTTTACTATAATTTCGCCAATATTAAACTAGCATTACACAATTCACTTAAAAACCGATATTAAGCCATAATTAGATCTTGTGCGAACACAAATTTCCATCATAGGACGACCCAACGTTGGGAAAAGTACTTTAGTCAATCGACTAGTTGGAAGCAGGTTAGCCATCGTTGGTGAAGAAGCCGGAATCACTCGCGATAGAAACTATATAGATTTCGAATGGGAAGGTCATCCTTTCACAATTGTTGATGCTGGTGGTATTACTTTTGACCAACAAGATGTCTTTGCTGAAGATATTTTGAGACAAGCGCTTTTAGGCTTAGAGCAATCTGCGGCAGTACTATTTATTACTGATGTTAACGGCATCACTTCTGAAGATGAGAAAATCGCGGAGCTCTTACGAAGACAATGCGCTAAGCCTGTTTACCTTGCTATAAATAAAGTAGATAGCCACGATAGAGAAATGCTTATCTATGAATTTTACAAACTTGGTTTTGATAAACTTTATCCAATCAGCGCTCTTCATGGCTCACATGGACTTAGCGAGATGCTCACCGATATGGTTAAAGACCTAAATGTAGGTCAATCCTCATCAACAATTGATGAGAACATAATCAAAGTTGCAGTAGTCGGCAAACCTAATGTAGGCAAATCAAGTTTATTCAATAAATTAGTTGGCGAAGAAAGATCGATAGTAAGTGATGTTAGCGGCACAACTAGAGACGCAATAAATACCAAGCTAACTCGCTATGGACAAGAGTTTGAATTAATTGATACAGCTGGTTTAAGACGCAAATCAAAAGTCAAAGAAGAAGTTGAAAGATTCTCGAATATCCGCACCACTTACTCTATCGCGGCCTGTGATGTAGCTGTCCTGTTGATAGATGCAAGCGAAGAAGAGATAGTTACAGATCAAGACCAGCGTATCGCTGCTCTCATAGAACAAAAAGGCAAAGCTTGCGTAGTGCTGATCAACAAATGGGATTTGGTCTCAGCTGAAATTAAAGATGATCAAGTCAAACTCAGTAAATACCATGAGCAGCTTGATCACAAACTAAGGTTCATTGATTACGCTGAAAAAGAATTTATTTCTGCACACACTGGAAAACGCACAGATAAAGTATGGGAAATGATCAAAAAAGCCAATGAAGAACACAAGAAAAAACTAACCACGAGCATACTTAATAAAGTACTTGCCGATATTAGTGTTTTCCAACCGCCACCTGTTGTCAAACAGAAAGCAATTAAGGTCAAATACATTACTCAGATCAATGTTGCGCCACCTGAGTTTTTGTTATTTACAAATTATCCTGAGCTTATTCCAGAATCTTACAAAAGATTTTTGGAAGCACAATTCAGACAATACTTTGGTTTCAAAGGAACTCCAATTAGACTAAATTTTAGAGGCGAAGAAAAATAATGCAAAAGCTTCTAGACCAAAAAACTCTAATACTTATTAGAGCTGCGGTTTTAGGAGTCATTATAGGTATCGTTGCTGTTGCTTTTCGTAAACTCACTGAATGGTTATCGGATTTTTTGTTTCATGATTATTTCACCAGAGAGAACTGGTACGACTGGCTTTATCTACCT
>JAJTHA010000102.1 GCA_021299565.1 Candidatus Caenarcanales bacterium | reverse complement strand
CAAAAGAATTTTTTATCAAAAAAACTAATGGAGAAGTTTTGGTGGTCGATTATTGGGGTGGATCGGGCTCTTACATTGATTTTACTGATTCACGAGCTCAAATTTGGTGGAAAGACAAACTGAAAAGATATCTTTTGGATTTTGGAATTGAAGGCATTTGGAATGACAATAACGAATATGAGATTTTTGAAGAGCACCAAAGATCAGGACAAGAATTAGAAATGATATTGATCATGTCCAAGCTTGCTTATGAGGCGAGTCTTGAAAGTGGCTTAGAGCTGCCATGGATACTGAGTCGTAGTGGCTATAGTGGTATTCAAAAATACGCTAGTTCTTGGACTGGCGATAATTATTCTTCTTGGAAATCACAGCAGTTTGATAATGCAATTTTGAGTTCTTGTGGTCTTTCTGGTCTTGTGCATATGGGAGTGGATATTGGTGGTTTTTTTGGACCGAATCCTGATCCAGAGTTATTTTTGCGTTGGATACAAAACGGAGTTTTTCATCCTAGATTTTGTATACATTCTTATAAATCTATTCCCACTGAAGCTGATATGTATCAAAATACACACAAGGAGTTTTTTGAAATTATTCAGAAATTTATGAGGCTTAGACAAGAATTGATTCCATATATCAAAGAGTCTGCTCAGAAAGCTAATCAGCAAGGTATTCCTATAATGAGACCTACTGTTTATGATTTTCAAACTGAAACAGAAACTTATGAGCAGAGTTTTGAGTATATGTTTGGCGATAAGTTTTTTGTGGCTCCGATCTATAGATCATTATCAGAAGAGAAAGAGAAAACTTTTTATTTGCCTGGTAAAAATCATAAATGGAAACATTATTTTACTGGTGAAGAATTTATTGGTGGCCGATGTCATACTGTCAAAGTTGATTTTTCTTGTATTCCGGTTTTTGAATTGATTTAGTAAAGATGGCTTAGCATTTTGATTATTTGCAGGCGCTCCGCTGGGCTCAGGCAACACATTTCGCTGGCGAGCACTCGCGAAATGTGTTCCTTCGCCTATTCGCTTCGCTCTGCTATGCATGAGATCGCAACACCTCGCTACATGAGACTTGAAATGCTACAATTTATAACTTATGACTAAAGTTTATTACGAAGTAGACGCTGATTTAAACATCATTAAATCCAAAAAAGTAGCGATAATTGGCTACGGTTCTCAAGGGCATGCTCACGCTTTGAATCTAAAAGACACTGGAGTCGATGTTAGGGTTGGATTATACGAAGGTTCAAAAAGCTGGGCAAAAGCTGAAGCTGCTGGTTTAAAAGTAGCCACTGTAGAAAATGCTGCGAAAGAAGCTGATCTAATTATGATTTTGCTTCCAGATGAAAAACACGCTGCCGTTTACAATAAAGAGATTAAGCCTCATTTGAAAAAAGGTAAAACCTTGGCTGTAGCACACGGTTTTTCTTTGCATTTTAATCAAATTGTTGCTCCTGAAGATGTTGATGTAATTATGATTGCGCCTAAGGGACCAGGTCATAGAGTAAGAATTGTTTTTGAACAGGGTTTTGGCGTACCATGCTTAATTGCTGTCAAGCAGAACGTTTCAGGACATGCAAAGGAATTAGCTTTAAGTTATGCTAAAGCGGTTGGTGGTACAAGAGCAGGTGTTTTTGAAACTAACTTTAAAGAAGAAACTGAAACAGATCTTTTTGGTGAACAGGTAGTTTTGTGTGGAGGACTTTCGGCTTTGATTAAAGCAGGTTTTGAAACATTAGTTGAAGCTGGATACTCTGAAGAAATGGCGTATTTTGAATGTCTTCATGAAGTCAAACTTATCGTAGATTTGATTTATGAAGGTGGACTAGCAAAAATGCGCGATAGCATTTCTAACACTGCTGAGTATGGAGACTACGTTTCTGGTCCTAGAGTCATCGATGCTTCTGTAAAAGCTCGCATGAAAGAAGTTTTAACAGATATACAAACAGGCAAATTCGCTAGAGATTGGATACTTGAAAATCAAGCAAATCAAGCTTCATTCAAGGCTACAAGAGCTATTGAGGCTAGTCATACAATCGAATCAGTGGGAAATTCTCTTAGAGGGCAAATGGATTTTTTGGCCCACGAGAGAACTAATGTTCTTAGTTAAAATATTTGATGTAAGTCTTCTTCATACTCTTCACTTATTGCAACAGTGAAGTTATTGCTGATTTGTCCTGGTCTACCAAGATATTTCAACTCTTCGCCAATCCATATTTCCGATTTGGCACTTAGTTCTGTATTAAGTTTGATGATATCTCCTGCCTGCAGACCCATAACTTCATTAAGTTTTAGTTCACCTCTTGCAAGTACGATTTTGACGGGCATTGGGCTATTAGCGAGTTTGCTGATAATAAAATCTCTAGAATCTTCTGTAGCGAGTTTATCGTTTCTATAAGTTGATTGTCTTGATAGAGTTACAATTACGTCCTCAAGCGCAGAATATGGGATACAAACACTCATCAAGCCTAGATCGCTACCTACTTCTACGTTAATAGTGATCAAAGCAACTATATCTGAAGGTGCTGCGATTTGTGCTGCTGAAGGTGTTGCTTCTAAAGCCACAAGCTCTACATCATCAGTTGCAGGAATCAATGCTTGCCAACCTTCTGGCATAAAATGCAAAATTCTTCTGAAAGTATCTTTGATAATACCAACTTCAACGTCTGTTAATTCATCACCACTTAGTGAAGAAACGCCGCTACCACCAAGAAGTCTATCCATGATAGCTCCGATCAGGTGTCTTTCAAGCCCAATACAGAATTGGGTTACAAGAGGGTACATATTGAGCACACCAGTGATTAGATCCTCTGGCATTGAGTCTATAAAATCTCCGTAAGTCAACTGCTGAACGTTTGCAACAGAAAACTCCATGGGCAAACGTAACATTGAGTTGAGCGCAAGGGATACTTGTCTACAAAAATGTTCATGTATTGAACCCAAAACTTTCAAGTGATCTTTTGAAAATTTATCAGGGTTCTTGAAATTATAATCTTTAATCTTTTTTACTTTGGTTCGCACCAAAGCAGGTAGCTTGTCGTTTTGACGAGCTCTTTTGTTTGGAAAGTTGTGATTAAATAAACCCATAATTACTGAACTATAAAATCTGTGAAATAAATATCATAGATCTTGAATTCTCCATGCATGACTTTGTTAAGCTGTTCTTTCAATTCTTCTTTTAGAGCTATTTTGTTTTCATAACCAACAACTTCTTCAGATGTTTTTCTAGATAAAGTGGTGATAACAGTATCTTTAATAGCTGCCATATTGTGACCGACTTCTTCTTCGATTTGCTTATGGTAAGCTTCTTTTTTCTCTGCCTCTAAATGAGCGTATTCCTCGAAATTTTCTGAATATAATTTTGCTGTCATTGAAAGTTTCAAAAATCTACTTCCACTGACATCAGCAAGATTTACCACAAAATCACCGATTGGCATTACTGGTAATAAATCTCCTTCTTGAGGCTCTCTATGTTCTTCTACTGTTTGATTAACGGTGATAGTTTTTGGGGCCAACTGAAACGCTAGAAAGGTTCCACCAAAAGCAGCTACAAAAATAAACAATATGATCAAAATCATATTCGGCGGATTACCACCGCTCGCTGCTGGTTTTTTAGGTTCTGCGGGCTTTTTATCGTCTGCCATAGATACTATTATTCCCCAAAATGATATTACTTATAGGTATTTAAACTCCACCAAATGTATTATTTCTGAGCTCAGAGGAGGAGATTTTCTCATCAAAATCATCCACAAAATAAACTTGCATACCTTTGTTATCTTTTTCGTGAAGCTTTTGATCCCGATTAAATACTATAAAAGTTACTATTTGAGCAAGTTCATTGATTGAGTTCCAGGTTTCGATTTTGAACCAATTATCGCAACCCATTAAAAAGTATAAATTTGTTTCTGGATATTGTTTTTTATATTTTTTGGCAGTATCTATTGAGTAAGAAATATGATCTTGCTCAAGTTCCATAGTATTTAAAGCAAATTGATCAAAATCTTTTATCGCTTCTTTGATTTTTTGTATCCGTGTATCTTTATCTAAACTAGGAGCGTGATCTTTATGCGGAGATTGTTTGGCTGGAATAAAATCGATTCGATCTAAATCGAAAAGCTCTAAAGCTTTTTGGGCAAGCTTGATATGACCTTGATGAATAGGATCAAAGCTACCGCCAAAAAGTCCTAATTTATCTAGTTTGTCCTTCACCTTCAATAATATATTTATATGTGCAGAGTTCTTTGGCTCCTATAGGACCTCTAGCGTGTAGTTTTTGTGTGCTTATTCCCATTTCAGCACCAAAACCAAATTCTTCTCCGTCTGTAAATCTTGTTGAAACATTGACATAGACACAAGCTGAATTTATTTGGGCTTTGAATTTATTTATGCTTTCATAGTCTTCGCTTAAAATACTTTCTGAGTGCCCGGTTGAATGCTTATTGATATGTTCTATAGCTTCTTCAATATCATCAACTATTTTGATAGCTATAATTAAATCCAAATACTCTGTACCCCATTCATTTTCATTAACGATGATTGATTTTTCAATTTGATTAGCTCTCGAGTCACCTCTTAGTTCAACGCCTGTATTAATAAGGCTTTTAGCTAGTTCAGGTAGAACTTCGTTTGCAATATCTTTATGAATAAGAATTTTTTCAGTAGAGTTGCAGACACTCGGTCTAGAGCATTTTGCATTAATGCAAATATCAATAATGGTTTTTGTATCTGGTTTGGCTTTGTCGATATAAATATGACAGTTGCCGCCGCCAGCGCCCAAAACCGGTATTAGTGAGTTTTCTACAACGAAATGATTTAGTGATTCTCCCCCTCTTGGTATAACCAAATCAACTTTGCCTTTGGCTTTGAGAATTGCAAGGCAAGCTTCTCTAGATTTGTCAGCAAGAAATTGAATGGCATCTTTTGGTATAGAGGTTTTGGCTATTGCCCTATAAATTACTTCCATGATTTTGTGGTTGCTGTAATAAGCCTGGCGAGAGCCTCTTAATACAAGAGCATTTCCAGATTTTATTGCTAGAGCCACGGCATCTGTAGTTACATTTGGTCTTGCTTCATAAATAATGCCAATCACTCCCAGTGGAACCATAACTTTGGAGATGCGCATTCCTTTTGGATGTTGCCAGCCATCAAGAATAGTTCCAACTGGATCTTTCATACTAATGATTTTGCGTATACCAGATGCCATGCTTTCGATTCTGTTAGCGTTTAGCATCAATCTATCTTTTAAAGTAGGGTGGAGATCTTTATTGTAAGGATCATCAAGATCTTGTTTGTTAGCAGCGATGATTTCTTCAATTGAATTGATGAGTTCTGTTTCGATAATTTCTAAGGCTTGATTTTTGCTTTGCGTATTTAAAGTTGCGATTTTATAAGAAGCTTGCTTGGCTAAATCTATTTGATTTTCAAGCGCTTTTGCTATATCCAAATTTTCTGTCAAAGACATGGATTTATTTTAACATTTGTCTTGACTCATTCATGCTTTTCCCTATAATTATAGGTATGATTCTTGAAAATATCGGGTATAATTCAAGTATGACTCTTGAAAATATCGCTAGATTTCAAGAAGAGACTCTTGAAAATATCGTCCATAGCCCGGAAATAATCTTATTGATAGGTGCTAGACAAGTGGGGAAGAGCACCTTGATGAGAAGACTTGAAATTAAGCTTCAAGAACAAGGAGAAAAAACGGTTTTTTTGAATCTGGATATTGAAGCAGACGCCAAATATTTTGAATCCCAGGAAAAATTAATTGCCAAGATCGAACTTGAATGTGGCAGCAAAAATAGGGCTTTTGTT
>JAJTHA010000067.1 GCA_021299565.1 Candidatus Caenarcanales bacterium | reverse complement strand
ATACAGCGCATAAACCTCTAGCGGCTCATTAAATATATGCAGGCAGTTTTTATTAGTGCTACTGATACAGGCGTTGGCAAAACTTTTTTTTCTATTGAGTTGATTAAATATCTTATTGAATCAAAATCTTTCAAACCCAATGAAATAGCGTATTATAAGCCGGTACAAACTGGCGGCTCTGGTCATTGCGAGGAGCAGACGCAGTCTGCGACGTGGCAATCTCATAACGAAGAATTTGTTTTTGATACTATTGCCGTCGCTAAAGCAAATCTTGGAATTGATATTTTCAATTCTTACAGTTTTGAGTTTCCAGCTTCACCCGACTATTCTAGTAAGTTGGAGCTTAGTTGTCATTCTGAGACAAGCGAAGCGCAGTCGAAGAATCTCATCAATATTTCAAAAATTATTGATGATTATAATGCTTTGAAAGCAAAATATAAATTCATAGTAGTAGAAGGCGCAGGTGGATTAGCAGTGCCTCTCAATGAAAAAGATTTGTTAGTTGATGTCATCAAGGCTTTAGGTCTTGATTTGATTTTGGTCACCAGAGCAAGTCTCGGCACTATCAATCACACATTATTGAGCATTGCTTATGCCAAAAATCATGGAATCAATGTGCTTGGTATAGTCCCCCGCAAGCCGGAAAGTGCTGCTGAAGAAGCTGCGATAGAAAGCATTTTGAGATTTTCAGGCGTTTCAAAGCTAGAAATATCGGATATTTCTGTTATTGCAAGCTAGAATTATCGTATAATACCAGTATGGCTCTGTTGAAGCGCAAGATTTTGCCAGCGATATTAGAGTATTTGCCAAAAGAGCAAATTATTTTTTTGATTGGCCCAAGGCAGGTTGGCAAAACTTCAATCTTGAAATTAATTCAAGCAGAAATTGTCAATAAGAAAATTGAATTTTTGAGTTTTAATTTGGAGGACAAAGATCATCTTGATGAATTCAACGAATCTCCAAAGAATTTAATAAAAGCTATAAAAGAGAACTATAGCTTAAGCAATACAAACAAAATTATTGTTTTTATTGATGAAATTCAATACCTCAAAGACCCATCAAATTTTTTGAAATATATCTACGATGAGTATAAGGATCAAATTAAATTGATAGTTTCAGGTTCATCATCTTTTTATTTGGATTCTAAATTTAGAGATTCATTAAGTGGAAGAAAAATTATTTTTGAAATCAAATCACTTGACTTTGAAGAGTTTTTGAATTTCCGAAATCAAATAAAAATTTTAAAAGCATTAGACAATATCAATCAAGCCACCAAAGCCACTCAAGATCAATATCATGATCTAGTTAATGAGTTTATGGTATATGGTGGCTATCCAGCTGTAGTGCTAGAAAACAAGCCTGAAATCAAAAAACAATTACTCGCTGACTATGTTAATTCCTATCTCAAAAAAGATATTTTGGAAAACAATATCAAGCATCTTGATAAGTTGTATAAGCTTATGGCTTTACTTGCAAGATACACTGGGTCTTTAATTAATAAAAACGAACTCGCTACTACTTTATCGTTATCGGCATCAACTGTAGATGATTATTTATTGTTTTTGAATAAGACATTTATAATTTCTATGGCAAAACCGTTTTACAAAAATCTGCGTAAAGAACTGACCAAGATGCCAAAAGCATTTTTTTTGGATTTGGGAATCAGAAATTATTTGATTGGTGATTTCAATAGTCCAGAGCTGCGTAATGATAAAGGTGAATTGTGGGAGAATTTTTATTTCAAATTAATAAGCGATAAATATCCTAAAGAAGACATTAAGTTTTGGAGAACTCAAGACGAACAGGAGATTGATTTTGTGATAGAACGCCAAAAAATTGCCATTGAGATCAAGTCTAATCCCTTACGTAGAACCAAGATACCCAAGCTATTTCAGGAAGCATATCCAGAATTTACGACAGATGTGCTTTATGGGATGATTGATATTGCTAGGTTTTTCTAAATCCGCACACAAAGTTAATATGATAATTTAGACACAACTCATTAAATGCAAGAACCCACCAAAATCATCAAAAGTTTTCAAACAAGCAAAGAGCTTGAGGATACTATTATTGCTTTATTAATTGAAGAGTTCAAAAAACCAGGTTTGATATTATTGCCGACTGGAAATACTTTCGAAGAAAGAATCTATAAAGAAGTCAACAAATATTTTTCACTGCAAAATCATGAACTGCTCAACTCTCAAACGCAAGAACGTCAAAAAGTTGACAGTGATTTGAGAATATCTCATCTTGATGAGCTTTTGGATGCATCTAGAAACACTTTTTCAACTCAATTGATAAATTCTCTTCCAAGCGTTATAGAGCAATTGTCGGAAGATTTTTTTGCCATAAATATTGATGAGATTGAAGCATACGATAGATTTATTTTTAGAGCTGGTGGTCCTAGATTGATTTTCCTGGGCTTAGGCGCAGATCCAAGTATTGCTCATGTGGCTTTTATCGGTGAGGAATATATCAATTCAAGCACTGCTATAGTTACTCTCTCAGAAGCTACTGCCAAGATGCATAATTGCACTCAGGCGCTTACCGTTGGGACGGATATTTTTAAATCTAACAACTTGGAGAGAATCATTATTGTCGCCAAAGGCAACGGCAAAGCTCAATCTATAGAAGCTGGTTTCAAAGATCCTGATACTGGTTTGGGCTATTTACTTAAACACCATAGATCCAAAATCACTATTTATGCCGATTTTCAAGCGCTTTCTGAATTAGATTAGGAATCAGGTTTCCGTCCCCATGCGGGGTTTATAAGTTTTCAATAAAAACAAAATGACAAAACTAGAACTACTGCAAGTTTCCGTCCCCATGCGGGGTTTATAAGTTTTCAATCGGAAATTGGCTAGAAATTTTGCAAAAAACTTATCGTTTCCGTCCCCATGCGGGGTTTATAAGTTTTCAATAAAGTACACATGCCTGTTGCGCTAGAGTTTGCACGTTGTTTCCGTCCCCATGCGGGGTTTATAAGTTTTCAATGCGTTTATCAGGGTGAAGTATAGTCAAGTATCAGCTGTTTCCGTCCCCATGCGGGGTTTATAAGTTTTCAATGTCAATGCTCATTATCGCAAGCATAAGACGCTGGACGGAGTTTCCGTCCCCATGCGGGGTTTATAAGTTTTCAATCACAAAAAACAAAGGATAAAAAAATGATAGAAAGTTTCCGTCCCCATGCGGGGTTTATAAGTTTTCAATAGTACCTTATTGAATCCCAATTAATATGCATTATATCGAAACTATTAACGGGGCGCAATTTCTTCTTATACGCTAAATATTTGATTTTCAGTTTGCGGAATCGGTATAAGCCAGTCACCATAATGAACGGGGCACCAATAGCTAATAATATCATTTCCTTCTTTTTCCTAGCCCCCCGTTAATTTTTTTAGCCATCTGATTATAATAGACCTTATTATCGATATTGGATTGTCAAATATTGATAGAGGTTTTTTTAATATCTGAATATAATTAGAGTTTAT
>JAJTHA010000139.1 GCA_021299565.1 Candidatus Caenarcanales bacterium | reverse complement strand
TAGCCGCGTTGATATTTATATCTGATAACTATATCTTTAAGGATTTTATTGAGAGCTGTTCCAATATGAATTTTGTTAGAACTTAGATATGGTGGACCATCATGCAAAACAAATAATGCAGCGTTTTCTTTTTTTCTTAATTCAAGCCCTAGTTCATAAACTTTATTTTCAAACCATGTCTTTTGAAATTCAGGTTCTCTTATTGGACCATTGCCCCTCATCGGAAAATCTGTTTCTGGTAGATTTACAGTGTCTTTGTATTTGTGTTCTAGGTCTGTGCTACTTGTCATTTTTCATGATAAATTATAGCGGTTCTATATGTTTTCGTGTTTTTCTAAGCTTTTTCTTTATAGCAAGGCATCTAGTCTATTTGCGCTCGTTGTAGCTTGTTTGAGTAGTCTATGCCGATTGTTTTGTATTGAGTATATGAATCAAGAGCGGTGATCCCGGATTCTCTAGAACCATTACCAGTATTTTTCCAACCCCCAAACAAACTAGCCCCGCCACATTCAGCACCTATTGTTGGTGCGTTTACATAAACAAGTCCAGATTCAAAATCATGAGCTGCCCTCATCGCAATATTGATGTCTTTGGTATAAATTGCGTTTGAAAGACCGTAATCAACATCGTTTGCTATCTGGATAGCTTGTTTATAACAATCTTCATTGTCTTTAGCCTCGACTTCGATAATACTAAGAACAGGTCCGAAAACCTCTTCTACAGTGACTTTCATGCCGTGCTTAGCTTTTAGAATTGTTGGAGCATAATAGTAACCGGATTTAGAGCCGTCATCAAGTATTTTGCCGCCACACAATAATTCTGCTCCTTCCTTAATTGCTTCTTTGACCATTGAGTCAATTTTTTCTAGTTGTTTTAAATTGATAATTGGTGAGTATCTTATATCAGGCTTGTCTGTGAAAAGCGCTTGTGCTTTAGGAACCAATTTATCAACAAATTCATTGGATACTTTTTTGTCGATAATCAATCTACTAGTGCTAGTGCATCTTTGTCCGCCAGTGCCGTATGCTCCCCACAAAACACCATCTAGAGCGAGTTCTAGATTTGCGTCATTAAGTATTATTGTAGAGTTTTTGCCACCGAGTTCTAATGCGCATTTTTTGAAGCCTGCGGCTGCTATTTGAGCTACGTGTCTACCAACGGCAACTGATCCTGTGACACTAACAATTTTGGTGATAGGACTTTTGGCTAAATATTCTCCTACATCGCCAGCGCCAAATGCCACTTGAGCTACTCCTTCTGGTAAGCCCGCTTCATTGAGAACATCAACAAAAAGTTTTCCTGATAATGGAGCATGCTCTGAGGGTTTAAGTATAAAAGTATTGCCTGTGATTAATGCTGGAGCGGCTTTCCAGGCAGGAACAGCAGCAGGGAAATTCCAGGCTGTGATAAATACAGCTGGTCCTATGGGCTGTCTGATTGTAATAATTGACTTATCTGCTAGTTCTGATTGTCCGGTCATGCCATAAATTCTTCTGCCTTCTCCTACAAAAAAATCAAAAACATCTACTATCTCTTGAATCTCTCCTAGAGCTTCTTCCATGGGCTTGCCGTTTTCTAGGTGAAGTGATTTTGCAAGTGATTCTTTTTTTTGTGCAAAAATATTTCTTGCTTTAAATAAAATATCTCCACGTTTTGGAGCTGGCATTTTTGACCAGAGTTTAAACGCTTCTGCTGATTTCTTGAGCATTGTGTCTAGTTCTTGACTAGTGCTGATCTCATGTTCAGAAACTATTTCAGAGATCTTGGCTGGGTTTTTATTGATGATTTTTGGCATAATTTAAATATTAGCAGCAATAATTTCCAATCCATGTAAAAGATCTTTCTCTGTAATAGTAAGATCCGGAGCGAGTCTAATTATATTGCCATGAATACCGCAACCTAATAACAAAACTCCTTTTTCAAGAGACTGTTTCTTTACCTTAGTTGCTATTTCATTAGAGGGAAACACTAGTGCGATCATCAGCCCCACTCCTCTAATTTGTAATTGAGGATTGTGATACGCAGAAAACCCATGTCCTCTAAGTGGTTCATTGCTTCTTGGAGAGCCGTCAGCAACAGGCTTGTGAGTGTTTGAATTAGGGAATTTATTTTCAAAAAATTCAAACACTAATTTTGATTTGCTGTTAACAGCATCAAGTATTTTGTCTCTTTCTACAATTTCAATAAGTTTCAGCGCGGCAGCACAAGCAACATGATTACCACCAAAAGTACTTCCGTGAGAAGCTGGTGGCATTTTATGCATAAGTTCTTTTGAAGCTGCAAAAGCTCCAAGAGGCATTCCGCCTGACAAGCCTTTTGCCATTACTTGTATATCAGGTACTATTCCATAATATTCACTTGCAAACCATTTGCCTGTGCGTCCCATACCACATTGCACTTCATCAAAAATCAACAATATCTCGTGCTTGTCACAAAATTCTCTTAGTTTTTTTAGGTAGTTATAAGTCCCATCAATTCCCGGTGCCGGTATGTAACCGCCTTCTCCAAGAATCGGTTCAATGACAATTGCTGCGATGGTTTCAGGGGCAACGACATTGTCAAGATAGTTGTTGAATATATCATCTAGATGTTTTACCAAAAACTCTCTGCCTTTGGCAGTGCCTATTTCATAGATATTTGGGTATTCAGTTACGTGAATTCCTGGTAAAAGTGGTTCGAAATATTTTCTGTAAGAATTTTTGGAAGTAGTAAGAGACACTGCTCCTAAAGTACGTCCATGAAAAGAGCCTCTATGCACCACTATATTTGTGCGTCCTGGTTTTGCTAGTTTGGCAAGTTTGATAGCACCGTCAATCGCCTCAGCTCCAGAGTTTGCAAAAAACGTAGAGGATAAATTGCCCGGCATAATTGATGCTAGTTTTTCAGCTAGATCTATATTTGCTGGATAGTGAACTACACAACTGGTATGAATACAATTTGCTGCTTGCTTGGCTATGACTTCTACTACTTCAGGGTGTGAATGACCAAGCTGGTTTACGGCGATACCGCTAGTGAGATCTAGGTATTTTTTGCCTTCAATATCGTAAATAAACGAACCCTCGGCTTTGCCAAGTACTATTTCTGTTGCTCTTGAAAGAGCTGGTGATAGATATTCTTTGTCGCGTTTAAGGTAGTCTTGTGATGATTGGCTCATGTATATAACTTTACCATTTCATCGAGGTAAACGAATCCATCTTGATATTGAGTCTGTTTCTATAAATCAATAATAAAAGCGCCAAACCAATCGCAGCTTCAGCTGCTGCAATAGCCATCACAAATAAACTAATTATTTGACCTTTGACTTCTAGTGGATCCATGTAATGAGCAAATGTAACAAAAGCCAAATTGGCAGCATTAAGCATAACTTCAATGCTCATCAATACTCTAAAAGCATTATTGCGGGTGATTAAGCCATAAATTCCTACGCATAATAAAAGTGCTGATAGTGTCAAATAGTGATTAATAGTAATATCCATTAGGCTTTGTTCTCCTCTACTGTATCTAATTGTTTTTTTGAAAGTATGATAACTCCTACCAGAACAAGCAAAAGTAATATAGAGATTAATTCAAAAGGAATTAAATATTTACTAAGCATTAGATTGCCGATTTGTTCGGTGTAGTGTCTTGAAAATTGCTCAAGAATTGTAGTGTGCATCTCTGCTCCAGTGATTACGGCAATCGCATTCCAGTCCTGTGAATTAATCACATATACCAACAATGCAAATAAACCAGCGCAAACTATCAATGCAGTCACTCTTCTTGTGTGAATATCCAAATTTACATCCTGCTCCTCATTACTTATGTCATTAACCGTTTCTTTTAGAGAACAGAGCATGATCGCAAATATAATTACCAAAACTATTCCAACTGCATATATAAGTATTTGCGATATCGCTACAAAGTTTGCGTTGAGCATGAAATACAAACCAGCGATAGCAACAAAAGCACCAATTAGTGTAAAACCTGCTCTAACAAGGTTTGGATTAAATATCATCCCTAATGAGCAAACAACTGAGGCTGTTGCCAGTAATAAAAAAGGTATATGTCTAAATTCACTTAGTAATTCCATGACTAACAGGATTATATTGCAAGTTTTAGTTTTTGTGTAGAAAGGGTAGAATATAACTGTATAGATGAATATCCGTGAGCTTGCCGAATCAAGAATTGTGATGGATGCAGATATCTGTCATGGAAAGCCGCGCATTAAGGGCACAAGAGTTTCAGTTTCTGATATTTTACTCGCTCTAATTGAGGGGATGGATCATACGCAGATTCTCAGAAATTTCAGAGCAATACAAGCTTTGGATATACAAGCTGCGATAGCTTATGCTTTTTGTATCTCAGATAATGTCAAGTTACGAATCTCATCAAGTTTTGGTGAAACACAACTAATCGGAGAAGGTGAGGAGCCAATGCCACTAGCTGAAATCCAAAAAATTGAAACTGATGTTTTTAATAAGGTACTAGAAGAGCAAGCCTCTATCCAAGAAGATATCACTCGAGAAAAAGTTGCGCAAATCAAAGCCAAAAAAATCCAAAAGGCTCAAATACCAGTAGCTTCCAAAAAAGATCCTCCTAAAGAGCGTCCATACGATCTTTTAATAGATATATCTTCAGAAAAATCTACTCATATTTTTTCTAATAAAGATCATATAGAACAAGGGCTTGAGATGAACTATGATAATTATTTATTTGAACTTCGTAGTGATGGTAAACATTGGCTTTGTTATTCAGTGCGTGATGGTATTGAAGTTGATCAGGCTATGAAACGTAATCTCTTAGTGACTTACGCTGATGCTGATGGCAATATCAAGCAAGCTGTTTTTGAAGGCTATCTTACTAGTGATAGACAGCATAAAGTTTTTATTCAGAAAAATGATGAAGGGCTTACCTGCGGTAGGGCTTTGTGATTATGCTCTACTCTCCAATGCTAATACTATCATCAATAGAATTAACACTATCATCAGCTGCTTTATCAGCTGCTTCTTTTGCTTTTTCTTGCTCAGCTTTGATAAGTGCATCAGCATCTGCAGCACCGTCGCTAATGGTTTTGAGTATCTTTTTGCCGTCGTCTCTATGCTCTTCTGTAAGATATTTGTAAATATCTTTTGTTGTGTTATCAGCTTCATCTTGAGTGATTTCTTTACCTTGCTTAGCAATTTTGTCTGTTTTTTCGTATAAGTCACTAGCTTTCATCAGAGATTGAGCGTCTTTGTCTTCGCTTTTGCCTGCTGTTTTTGCATTATCCACAAATGCCTTTTTCGCTTCTGCTAATTTTGTTTCATTTTCTTTTGTAGGTGCCTTTTCGTGAGCTTTTGTAGCTTCGTTAAGAGCTTTTGCTGAAGATTTATATGCTTTGGTTTTTTCATCATCAGTATCAACTTCTTTGAATGAATCTTTAGCTGCTACTTTATCAACGTCTTTGCTTAGTTGATCGCGTGTTTTTAATGCCGCTCCTTGATTGCGTTCTGCAAGAGACTGCATTGGTTTTGCGATTTCATCACGAATTTTTCCTGCTTTTTCTAGTGTTTTTTGTAATTCAGGCATCTCTTTTGCTTTATCTGGATGATCATTTGCCCATTTTTCTAAATTATTTGTTGCATCAATAAAACTTTTTGGACTGAAGTTTTCATTACGACTACCATCTGCATTTACTGGAGATAAATTCTCTTGTGCTTTTTCGAAATCATCATATATTTTTAGTAGTGAAC
>JAJTHA010000104.1 GCA_021299565.1 Candidatus Caenarcanales bacterium | reverse complement strand
TTCAAAAAACACCAGTTCGCTCTCAAAACAAATTTAAGTTCTAGATGGTTAATTAGCAGCTTTGCCATGATGGGACTTGCGGTTCTTTGCAAGGGACCGGTGGGAATAGTTTTACCAATAATTGTGATTTTGTCTTTTTTGACATATGAGGGACATCTCAAAGATTTTGGCGAAAAATCTTTGAAGCATTTATTGATTGGAGCCTTGGTATTTCTTGCAATAACACTTCCATGGTATGTATCAGTTCACCTTGCTACCAGCGGTGAATTCACAAAAGAGTTTTTCCTGGGGCACAATTTGTCACGCTTTACAAGCGTGCATACCGGTCACCATGCGCCTTTTTGGTTTTATTTACCTGTAATTATGATCGGATTTTTCCCTTGGATATTTTTCTTAATCCCTGCGATTTGGTCCTCTTCTACAATTAAAAACTTTAGTGCCAATTCAGAGCCTAGTCTCGATGCTAGAACCATTAGATTTTGTATTATTTGGGCAATAACAATTTTTGTTTTTTATTCTTTGTCTCAAACAAAACTACCGACATATATCTTGCCGATTTTCTTGCCCTTATCAATTATTGTTGCTAAATGGTGGCAAGACAAATTCAAAACTAACAAAAGCCAAAACAACAAAAATCAAGACTTGCTGAGAGCTACTCAATGCCTGCTATTTATAATAATTATATTTGATATTCTATTTTTCAAATTCTTTAGTGGACTAATCTTAAATTTAGATTCAAAAGCTTTTTTTCTGCCAATTGCACTAATTAGTTTTTTGTATATTGCAGCAAGTGTTATTGGCACTGCAGGAGCTTTATTTAAAGCAAGAATAACTTTTATTTGCATCATCACTGCAAGTATTATTAGTCAAATCATTTTTGTTACCATGATGCTAGTACCTTTTGCAAAAGCCAGGGACGCCGGTTCTAAAGCATTTACCAAAAGACTTTCAAGCAACTCCGTTTTATACACTTACAGAATTCATCCCACAAGATTTAGCTTTTACAAACGAGATAAAGTCATCAAACTCAAAGACAAGTCGATAAACCATACTCTCCAACAAAACTCTCAACAAGAACGATACCTCGTTGCAAGCAAAAATGATTACCAGAAACTATCCAAAAATAGTCAATTAAATCTAATTGAAAAAAATCAAGTTTTTGCATTTTATAGAGTTATTCCGTCATCCTGAGCGAAGCGAAGGATCTATTTCCAACAACTTAATTAGATTCTTCGCCTACGGCTCAGAATGACATGAAATCAAATTATTTTATAAACTAGTTTTGGTTTCTTGACTTTAGACTCGCTAAATTCATAAGCCGCTAAAATCTTATCGCGAGCGATTTCCAGCTCGGCTTCATTTGATCCCTGCACGATAAACAATATATCACTAGGTTTAATTTGATCTGCGACTTTTGCTCTAAAGCTAACTCCAGCTGTATTATCGATATCATAACCGTTTGAACTAGCTTTATAAGCCAGTTCATGTACTGCTTGCCCAACACTTAGGGCATCAAGTTTTTTGATATAGGCATCACGATTAGATCTACACTCCAATTTAAATTTGGGTTCATTCGCTTCCCTGATTTTGCGGATATCTCCACCCTGAGCTTCTATCCATTCAGCAAATTTCACATATGCTTTACCAGAATGAATCACATCTTTAACAGCAATCACATCAGCTATTGATGATGCCAACTCCAAAACTATTTCATAAAGATCTTCAGGATATTTACCTTCTAGTAACTCCATCGCCTCAATCACTTCCAAGCCATTACCGACTGTATTGCCCAAAGGTTGATCCATATTGCTAATTACCGCTCTGGTATTGAGATTTAGAGACTTGCCAATTTTGACCATTTGCTTAGCTAGTTTTTTAGCGTAGTTAAGATCTTTCATAAAAGCGCCAGACCCTACTTTTACATCAAGCAAAATTTGATCAGCTCCGCCAGCAATCTTCTTAGACATGACACTAGATGCGATCAACGGAATAGATTCAACGGTTGCAGTTTTGTCTCTGAGTGCATATAACCTTTTGTCAGCAGGAGCGAATTCCATAGACTGACTTGCTAAAGCAATTCCTATATCTGCAATTTGTTTTTCAAATTGCTTCATCGAAATATCAGTCTGAAAACCAGGTATGGCTTCTAACTTATCGATGGTGCCACCCGTATGCCCCAAAGATCTTCCAGAAAATTTTGAGACTCTAAAGCCTAATGCAGCAAGAATAGGAGTCAATGCAATAGTGACTTTGTCGCCCACTCCGCCTGTAGAATGTTTATCAACAAAAGTATATTTGGATTCAGAACAGCTTTGCGCATGATGATCATGGTCACAAGCATCTGAATGGTTGTGCCCTGCATGTCTTTTTAGTGTGAGTACATGCCCGCTATAAGCCATTGCTTTAGTCAAATGAACTGTTTCATCCTCACTAAGTCCATTGAGACAAACTGCCATTAACCAAGCACTGAGTTGATAATCAGGTATTTTATCGAGATGATTGATCATCCAATAAATCTCTTCACCAGAATGTTTGTAACCAGATCGTTTTTGATCTATAAGCCTTATCATCTCTAGATTTGCAGCTAGTTCACGGCTGGCGATTTGTTGTGTCATAAATTTATCCTAAAGCAGCAGCACCACCAACGATCTCGGAGATCTCCTGGGTGATACTAGCTTGCCTTGCTTTATTGTAAGAAAGCAATAATCTTTTGATAAAATCTTTTGCATTTGCAGTTGCATTGGACATCGCGGTCATCCTTGCAGCAAGCTCACTAGTAGTTGCTTCGATCAAAGCTTGATAGATTTTATTCTCCGTGTACATAGGAGCGAGTGTCTCAACAAGAGACTGAGCTGAAGGCTCAAGTATAGTCTGCGAATCGTTTTTGTTAGCTTCTGTTACATTCTCTATTGGCAAAAAATTGTGCGTGAGAACTTCACTAGCAACCAATGAAATAAACCTAGTACTAATTAACTCTACTTTTGAAACTGAACCAGAAACAAAAGTTTCGATTGCTTTGGATGCAATCAAATTAGCTTCTGTGCTGGTAGGGATTGAACTTAGATTTATAAATGACTCAAGTATCTCTACTCCTTGCTTTTGATAAGCATCTTTAGCAAAAGCTGATTTCGCTTTACGTCCAACTGTGATAAGTTTGATTTGGATTTTTTGTTCTTGTAATTCTCTAATTCTTTTATTGGTTGCTTTAATAATATTTGCGTTATAAGCTCCGCATAATCCTCTATCTGAACTGATAACCACAAGCAAAACAGATTCAATAGTTTTTGAAGATCTTAATAACGGGTTGCCAGAAATATCATCAGGGCTCAAAGCCGATTTTAAATTAGTAAAAATCTCATTTAGTTTAGTTGCATAAGGTCTTGCTTGAACCAAGATTTTTTGCATTTTATTGACTTTTGCAGCAGCAACAAGCTTCATTGCAGAAGTAATCTTCATGGTTTTTTTTGTTGAAGCGAGTTTTACTCTAATTTCTTTTTGACTAGCCATTAGTAAACATTTTAACCTATGAGATGCACTTTCTCAAAAAGCCTTGATTTTGCATTAATAATTCATTAGCTTTTTGACAGTCTATCTTCTTGATTATGCTAACAACAGCTGTCTTTACCTTATAATTACAGCTTTCTAAAGCTTCTTTCGCTTCTTGTTCTGTGCAAGCAGCAATTTCCATAGTCAATCTAATAGCTCTTAAGACAAGTTTTTTGTTAGTTGCTTTTACATCCACCATCAAATTCGAATAAATTTTTCCAAGTTTAAGCATCAAACCTGTACTGAGCATGTTTAAAACAATTTTTTGACTAGTGCCCGCTTTTAGTCTAGTACTGCCACTTATAATTTCCGGTCCAGTTTCTAAAACAATCTGATGATCGGCAAAGCCAAGCATAGTCGCATGAGAATTGTTGGTGATGGCAATCACTAATGCACCAATTTTTCTAGCAGCCTGCATAGCAGCAATCACATAAGCCGCATTACCACTAGCACTAATTGCAACAAGTATATCCCCTGATGAAAGCCTATCCTGAACATCTTTAAAACCAGCTTCAGCATTATCTTCTGCACCTTCTGCCGCACTAGTAATTGCCTCTGATCCACCAGCAATTATTGCTTGAATCATTTGTGGATCAACTGAAAAAGTAGGCGGACATTCAGCTGCGTCTAGCACTCCTAATCTTCCGCTAGTACCCGCTCCAAGATAAAAAAGCTTGGAACCAATGCTTGACTGCATTCTTGCTGCAATCAAATCAATGATATTTGCGATATCTTCAGCAGCATTTTTTATTGCTTTATGAACAGCGGTATCCACTTCAAGAAAAATATCCACAAACTCTCTTGAGCTTTTGGTATCTAAATCAGTACTTAGTGAATTATAAGATTCGGTAGAACTCATATTTCTCCTTGTCTAAGACAAGCTATTTTATGAGCTTGACCTTCCAATTTTGGATCTATGCTTTTACACTTATCAACAACAAAAGGACACCTTGTATGAAAACTGCAGCCTGTGGGGATTTGAGTGGGCTTTGGCAAATCTCCTTGCAATAAAATTCTCTCTCTATTTCTATCTCTTGGATCTTTTACAGGGGCTGCCGCCAGTAAAGCTCTTGTATAAGGATGCTGAGGGCTTGCTAATAGAGTCTTTGCATCAGCTTCTTCGACAATTTGTCCAAGATACATCACCGCTACTCTATCAGCGATGCGCTTCACTACATCTATGCTGTGAGTTATAAACAAAAAACTGATGTTTTTTTCGACTTGTAATTTTTTAATTAAAGCAAGAACAGTTTCTTGAGTGTTTTGGTCGAGGGCGCTTACCGCTTCATCTGCAACAATCAATTTGGGATTCAAAGCCAATGCTCTTGCGATACTCACTCTTTGATTTTGTCCACCAGAGCATTCATGAGGATATTTTTCTAGAATGGTTTCTGGAAGCTCAACCAATTCTATAAGTTCTTTTACTTTTTGTTTTATTTCATTCTTATTGCCCAAGCCGTGGACTATAAGTGGCTCTGCGATGCTGTCTTTGATTTTATATTTAGGATCAAGACTACTTGAAGGATTTTGAAAAATCATTTGAAAATCTTTGCGCTTTTTTCTAAGTTGAGCGTTTTCTAAAGAGTTTAAATCCACTCCTTCAAAAATAATTTCCCCTTCATCTGCTTCTATCAGCTTAACTATCAGGCGAGCTAGAGTAGATTTGCCGCAACCTGATTCGCCAATTAAAGCCAAACATTCACCAGGAAGAATCTCTAGATTAATGTTTCTGACTGCTTTTAAACTAACTGTATCTTTTCCAAAAAAGTTTTTTTCAACGCTGAAAGTCTTGCTGAGATTTTTGACTTTTAAAATTGACTCCGCCATTTTATTTAGGATTTATATAATTCACAATTTCTGCTAAGCGAGATTCTTGCCCAATTGCCATGACATGTACACCACGGAAACCAATTTGTTTGATTTCATTAGTCAATTCAACAGCAATATCCAAACCAATTTTTGCTGCATCTTCATCGTTAGAAGCAGCAGCTATTCTTGTTATAATTTCTGGAGGAACAGTAACTCCAAAAATATTTTTGTTCATGAATTCAGCTTGCTTTAAAGACTTGATAGGAGTTAAACCTAAAAGAGTCTTTGATACAAGATCTGGACCAATTATATTTGCAAAATTTTCCATTTGCTTTTTATCAAAACAAATCTGTGTCTGGAAAAACTCCGCTCCCATTTCCAAACGCTTTTGCATAGAGTTTTTTTGGACATTCAAATCCTCCATACCAGGATGGGCAGCAGCGCCAATACAAAAATCAATAAATGGTTCTTTTACATCTTTATCATCCAAATCTTTTCCTTTCGAAAGCTTGATGCAAGTCTCTATCAACTGATCGGTGTTGATATCAAAACATTTTTCGACAGTTAATGGCGCGATAGGAGCATCTCCTTTTAGCGGTAAAATATTTCTCAAACCCAAAGCATAAGCTCCAAGCAAATCCGATTGTATGGCAAGTCTATTTCTATCCCTACAGGTAATTTGCCAAATAGCCTCAATCCCTGTTTGTGATTGCATAAGAAAAGATGCCACCAAGCTGGACATTTTCATTGCTGCACCAGAATTGTCAGTGATATTGATCGCTGAAACCAAGCCAACAAGTCTTTTTGCGTTATTAACTATGACGTCAGCAGAACATGTTCTTGCAGGGTTTAACTCTGCGGTGATTACAAAATTTTTGGATTTGAGGTCTTGCCTTAAAGACATAACTTTATGTTAGCGTCATCGCCTCTAGATAAGACCCTCCCTTAAGAAAAATTCAAGACAAAGCCTAATCAAATTGATTAGAATAGAACAAATGGGAATATTTGATAAGTTTTCGAAAAATATAGGTATCGACTTGGGAACAGCCAACACTCTTGTCTGCACATCAGAAGGTGGAATTATCCTGAGAGAACCAAGCGTTGTGGCCGTCAGTAGAGATTCTGGTGAAGTTTTAGCTGTAGGTGAAGAAGCAAGAGCCATGATAGGCCGTACTCCAAACCATATTATTGCGACAAGACCACTTAGGGATGGAGTGATAGCAGATTTTAGACACGCAGAATTAATGCTTAGATATTTTCTCGAAAAAGCGAACGGTAAAGGCACATTTAGACCACTTAGTAAGCCACGTATCGCAATTGGAATCCCATCAGGAATTACAGAAGTTGAAAGAAGAGCAGTAAGAGAAGCTGCTGAAAACGCGGGAGCAGGCTCAGTATATTTGATTGAAGAGCCGATGGCAGCAGCGATTGGCGCTGGTCTAGCTGTTCAAGATCCTATTGGAAGTATGATAGTTGATATCGGTGGTGGTACTACTGAAGTTGCTGTAACATCACTTTCAGGGATTGTGATTTCTGAAAGTATTAGAATAGCCGGCGATGAACTTAATGATTCAATAGTTAATTACATGAAAAAAGTTTATAACCTAGCGATTGGTGAAACCACAGCTGAAATGGTCAAAATCAAACTTGGTTCAGCATTTAGATTAGACGATGCTTCTGATAAAGATCAACTTGAAGTTAGAGGCTTGAATCTTTTGAATGGCCTTCCTAGAACAGTTTTGGTCAGCAGACCCGAAGTCAGAGAAGCTATGCATGAGCCTTTACAGTCAATAGTCGAATCTGTTAAGCGCACGCTTGAAAGAGTACCTCCTGAGTTGGCATCAGACATTTATGACAGAGGTATTGTTCTTGCTGGTGGTGGTGCTTTGCTTAAGGGTCTAGATGAAATGATTACTCATGAAACAGAAGTACCTGTACACGTTGCTGATGATCCATTATCATGTGTAGTGTTGGGCACTGGAAGAGTTCTTGTCGACAAATCTCTAAGAAGAGTTCTTGATATAGCTAGCGAACCTGCTCTTGCCTAAATCAATAATCCAGGATGGATAGTAAATCTCTAAAATCTTTAAGTATTTCGGTTTTGTTAACCGTTGCAGTGCTTTGGGTCTTTGCCAGACCTCTTGGTGCTTTTGGATTATTTATTTATAGATATACTGGCGCCTATGTTTTTGAAATCGGCAAAAATTTAGAAGCGACACAAGCCAATGCTCAAGATGTTCTCGAAGCACTAGACAAAGTAGAAAAACTAGAAAAAGCCAACAAAGCGCTCAAGCTAGAAAACAATCTTTATAAAGCACAAGCAAAAGAAGCCAAGAGTCTAAGTAAAGCACTTGCTTTCAAACAAAGTTTTCATACAGCAACTATTGCAGCAAGAATTATTGGCCGCAGTCCTGATAGCTGGCATAAACAAGTAATTATTGATAAGGGCTCAAACAATGGAGTTAAAGTCGGCAAGGGCGTCATCACCGAACATGGAGTAATAGGCCAAGTCAAAAAAGTAAGCAACAATAGTGCGATAATTCAACTAGTCTATGATCCTGAGTGGCGAATGGGAGTCAAAATCATAAGACTAGGACAATATGGTATTTTGATTGGCAATCATCCAGAAGCGGCACAAGTACAGTCAATTACAATTGATTCTGATGTAAAAGTTGGAGACGAAATCGTAAGCGCTGGAATCTGCATAGATAGCGGCAATTGTCCTTATCCAGAAAACTATCCAGTTGCAAAAGTTGTAGAAGTCGCTAGAGATCCAAGTGAAGTGAATTTGGTGGTGAAAGTCAAATTCCACGAAGACATTTCTACAATAAGAGAAATTTTTATACTTAAATGATACAAAAGAAAACCAAAACTAAAGAGCTGATTTTTAAAGTCGCTCGACTCGCTGAAGACAAAAAAGCTGTTGACACAGAAATTCTCGATCTCAAAAATATTGCAGATATTGCAGACTATGTTTTGATCACCTCGGGACAAACTCCTCCACAGCTCAAAGCCATCGCTAGACACATAGAAGAAAGTCTCTCGCTAGAAGGCATTGAGCCTTCTCATAAAGAAGGTACTTACGGAGACAAATGGTTTCTACTGGATTACCTAGATTTTGTGGTACATATCATAGATCATGAAGCTAGAGAGTTTTATAACCTTGAAGAGCTTTGGTCTAGAGCACTTTTTGTGCCTAATAGTGAGTGGACCTAAAGTAAATTTTGGTTTACTCACGCAAAAAGTCATAGAAATATTTTACTAAAAAATATATTAACGGAAAAGCTACAAAAACTGCGACAGCTACCCTCAAAATCACAAAGTTACTTTCCATGCTTTAGCTCCTCTTCTTTATAATATACATTAATATATCTCATCAAATTAAATCCTATAACAAACAGAAGCGAATGTATAAGCAGCTCCCACAAATATTCAAGAGTATATCGAATTTGCAACAAAACCAATTCATGTAAGTTTTTGGCACTATAAGACATTAATCCAATAGCAAAAACAGTTGCCATGTATGCTCTAAATTTGACATTTTCTGGTAAGCTCATGGAAAATAAATCTAGCAATTTTGGTTGCAAAAATAAGGGGTCAAGTGTTTAGCAGACGGTTAAGAAGGACACCTAACAAAATTGGTTGCAAAAATAAGGGGTCAAGTGTTTAGCAGACGGTTAAGAAGGACACCTAACAAAAATCGTTTCATGACCAGAGTTGATATTCAAATGACTAAAATCCAATCAGAGCGTAACTATTTTGTCACACTTCAGGGTCAGACCCAAAATTTTCTTAGACTGAGTTCAATGCAATGGTTAAAATTGACAGCGACTAGAAATGTTTAATGAACTTGACACAAAGCACAACTGCGTGTTATAGTGTGTTTATTATGACTATCGATAACAATCAGCGTATTATTTATTTAACTCATGCTTTAAATGATATCAAAATTAGGAACCGTGATGTAGATACTGTGAGAGCAGAGTTGAAGAAAGATGGTCTTACATTTAAGGACGTACCAGATCTAGAAGCACAAATTAAAAAAATCAAGCCGCAAAGAAAAGAGATCGAAGAAATCAGTAGGGCAAGAGATAATCAATCTTTAATAGATTTAAGTAATATAGTGAACAAGTTAGAAGATGATTTAGAGGAAAAATATCTCAATTTATATGGTGAAGATTTCTTCAATAACCCGGGAGACTATGATAGAACCCCATCTGATAATATCAGCAAAGAAGGTCTCAAATCATTTCGAAAGAAAATCTCAGAGCTAAGCGAAGAAGAATTAAGCAATTATATCCTTTATTTTAATGCTCCAGAAGATCTGGAATTTTACGGGGATTTCAAAATTAATCCAGATTTGGATCTTGATAATGGGGATAACTCTGTTGTTGAATATGATATAAAACGCACAATTATAGAAGAAGTTATTTCAGAAGTTTTTTCAAGAATGATTAATTTTCCAAAGGATAAGAGTCAAGAATCACTGAATCACCTCTCTAATGCTCTTATAGGGATTTGTAATTATGCTAGTACGTTTGAAGATGCAGGTTACATTAAACTTGAAACTGATGTTCCTTATGGTACTATTCAAGAGCAATCTTCTTTAAATGAATTTCTTGATGGCTTAAGAAAAGTTGGCTTTCCATTTGAAGTTAATCAAGCTGGAGATTATAGAGAAGATGACGTATATTATGCAGCCGAACTGCTCTTTGAAAATTCCAATGGTAAAAAATCCAATGGTTTAAGTGCACCTATCTTTATAACTCAATACGATTAGTAAAGACTTTTCAATTATTTCAATAGATTACTTTGGGGTCAGACCCCAGAGTGTGACAAATTTTCAATCTTAAATTCAATCAAATCCTTTTGAATCAATTCTGAAAAATTACTTTCATCCAACTGCACTAGATCAACTTTAAACGGTAGATCTGATTCTGATAGAGCCGCCTTTGCTCTAAGTAAAAGCTTGAAGTCTAGTTCATCCTTGTAAGCCAAATCTAGATCAGAATATTTTCTACTTGAATTTTTAACTCTTGAACCAAAAACATAAAAAGTTTTATTCAATGGCTGGAGTATTTTTTCCAAAACTAAAAAGTATTTTTTTTCCAGATTGATCATTTTAAGCTAAGTAGTTTTTGTACTAGTTTGATTAATTCGACTTTGAAGTTATTCAAGTTTGAAAAAACTAATTTTGCAGTTTCTTCTTTATATGTGTGAACCGTTAGATTTCTTTGTTCAATAAACGAAATCCACTCCTCCGCATCTTCAATAAGATCATAAGTAGCAGCCTCTCTGAAAACGTCTCTAGGACCAAAGCTCGTGGTGTCAATTCCCTTATCTTTAAGTACGCGTTTCAAGCTTTTCCAGCTCAGCTCGTAACAAAATTCAAAATATTTTATTAGTCCAGCACGATCTAAATCATCGTGAACTTTATCAAAAGCATTTACAAAAGTTTGGCTTGCCTTGACAAGTGATTCAAGATCAATTCTGCCCAAAATTACAAATTCAGGGTTCATTGTGCCAGCAAAGCTTTTCCAGCATCAGCCAAGTGATTAATAGTTGCAATACCCAAATAACTCAAAACCAAAAACAATCCTAATCCCATCAAGCTAATTGCTGTTTGAGATTTTTTACCGATAGTAATTCCCCAAGTAATGCAAAAACCAAACAAACCATTACCCAAATGGTAACAACAGCTCAAAATACCAATTACATAAAACCAATAAATGCTAAATGGGTTTATTAGAGGAATTTGTGGTAACCAAGAAATAGTCTGATAACCAGCAAGTGCCTTTGCAATATAGTTGTAATCAAGATCGTGGACTGTTTTAAATTGCATGATGTGATAATAGATGTAGAACAAAGCAAGAACACCTGTAATTCTCTGAAGAATATACCTAAAATTCTCTAGTTGGGAATACTGCCAGTGATTGGGTTTGGCAGTTGTATAAATCACTACACCATAAGCAGCGTGAAAAATAATTGGAATAAAAATCGCTATCCACTCAATATACTCAACGAAGGGCAAACTTCTCAAGAAATTGATAATTATGTTGTAGTTTTCCGCACTAAAAATAGCCACGCTGTTAGCAAACAAGTGGAAAACCATAAAGCCACCTATTGGCAATATGCCGCTTAGTGAATGAAGGCGTCTTAGATAAAAATTGTCTTGAAGGTTTTTAAACATACTAGAATTAATTCTAACCTTAACTACTCAGACTGTCATGCTGAGCGCAGCGAAGCATCTCGCAGAAGACGAGACATTGTGGAGAATAATTACTCAGCAGAGGGGAAATTTATCACTATAAAGTCACTCCGAGACCTGCGAAGCAGGTCGTGGGAGTCCAGTTTCTACATTTGAACTCTGGATCGCCACGATTTGCTTCGCAAATCTCGCGATGACTTTAAATTATTTTCTTGCTTTAAGAACTCAAAGTTATTGCGAAGGCTTTAACTATAATTAGCGTGAATAGCCAGATCCATAATCCCGTAACGCGCTAATTCATCAAGCACCGTCATAGCATCTTCCTGTGAACCATATTCTGGTCCAATGCGCACAGTCCAAGTTTGCCCCATCTGCACAACAGCCAACTCTACTCCAAGCATCTCAGTAAGCTCCTTAAAAGCAGCTTGTGCACCGGCTTCTGATTGGTAAGAACCTGAACTAATAAAAAAGTTTTTCGTTACTGAATCCGTAGAAGCAGAGCGCACAATAGAACCTTGTGACTGCTGTTCTTCTGCTGGCAAAACGGTTTTAGGTTTTGCAAAAAACAACTGGTAAACAGCAAAAGAACTCACAAGAAAAATCAAAACTAAATAAACAATCTTTGCTCTTGGATTTAGTTTGCGCTTTGCCTGCTCTTTAGTTTTGAGAATAGGTTTTTGTATTTCTAATTTAGATTTTTCTTCTCTTAATTTATCAGCGATTTCTCTGATTTTTTCTATTTTTTGTTTAGTTTCTGGACTTGTGAATTGTTGAATCTTGCCAATATATAATGGCCTTACACCAATTTTGCTAACACCTCGATTAATAATCGTATTAGCTAATTTGAGTCTGTTTAATTCTTCCAGTGTGGCGTAATTATCAGATTGGGACATATTAGCAATTTTACATTATAATGATTAAGATGAAAAGAAAATTTAGCAAAATAATATCCCTGTCCTTAACTCTGCTACTTTTCATTAGCCCAGCACTAGCGACTAAATGCCTTGAACCAGCAACAAAACTAGATCAATTAGTGGCTGAACCGCAAAAATTTCTCTACAAAAAACTTTCAATAGAGGGTGATTTTCATTCATACTCAACGCTAGCGCTTGATTACCCAAAGGCTTTGAGAACATCCAAAGATTTTATTAGTATCGTACTTTCAAGACCTGATATGAAGTCTATCCCCTTGGTAGAGCTCAAAATCGCAGCTCCACTAGCACTGTTTAAAGACAGCAACTTGACAATAGACCAAGGCGACAAAATTAGTATCAAAGCAAAAGTTTACGCTGTTGCTCTTGGCGAACCCTGGCTAGAAGCTGAAAGCATAGAAATAATCAAAAAGAAAAAAAGCACATGATAGAACAAATTTTGCAACTCAAGGGAGTAGATGGCTACGTTAAATTCAACGAGCATTTTGAAGTCCTGGAATACAATCTAGCAGAGGCTTGTGAGGCAGAGGGTTTGATTAATGCGGCCAAACAAATCATCTCCAACCAATACGAACTCAACCACACACTTGATAGTGTCATGCTCACAGAAAGAGGTGTGATGGTTTTGAGTCAGCTTGATTCAAGCTACGTGCTAACCCTCGCTGGACTCGAGAATCCGGTGGACGTCACTAGACTTTTGGCGGCATTTGATTACTTCAGAACACAATTAGCAAGCTAATTTCAGCGAATCGAGATAAAATCCCTTAACCTAAGACTAAGTTTAGTGAGATATGATTATTTATATGAAAAAACTTATAAATTTGGTTTTAGCACTTTTAATTTCTTGCACCTATGTTAGTGCAAACACCCCCTATAGTGGTTACGTGAGCTACGTACCTGCCGGCACTCCAGTGCCCGTCACTCTCAATCAAGCACTGGGTTCTGAGTTTTCTCAAGTGGGTCAGACTTTTACAGCTAGCCTAGGAAGCCCTCTCTATGCGGGTAACGCGATGATGGCTCCAGCAGGTTCAACAGTTGAAGGGACTATAGTTTCTGTAGAATCCGCTGGAAGAACGGGTAAGCCTGGATCTATGGATATTAGATTGACTACAGTTATTACTCCTGATGGCAGACGTATACCTCTATCAGCTTCTGTCGATCAAAATGTTTTTTCTCTATCTGCTGATGGCGGAAGAGTTTCCAACTTTGCAAAAGGTGCAGCAGTAGGAGCTGGTGCTGGTGCGCTTTCTGGACTGGTTGGCGCTGCTATAGGTGGCGGAAGACTTGGTAAAACTACTGCGATAGGAACTGGTATCGGTGCTGGTGTTGGTGTGCTAGGAGCTGCCTTCAAAAAAGGACAAGATCTAATCATTCAACAAGGAACTCAAGTCCCATTTAAATTAGATACTGCAATTCAAGCTAGCAATTCTGCTCCTGCTCCGCAGCAAATCACTCCAAATACTCAAGGCTACCAGTATGTGCCTCCAACTACACAGCAAATGCAACAAATCCCAGTGCAACAAACACAAGGTGGCTTCGCTGATCCTTACAGACAACAACAACCTGTGAATCCTTACCTGTAATATTTTCAAGAATCAACATACCCTATCGTGCTAAAATATTATCTAGAAGGCAGATTATCTATGTTGGAATTTGCAATAAATATAGACAGAAGAGATAACGATATTATCATTCCTCATGTGACCCTAGATAGACCTGTCGAAATCATGGCAACTGAAGTCGAACTCGGGTCAGATCAAAAACGTGTCAAATTAAAAGCCCTCAATATGCCAGTTGGAGCCACTATAGAAACTGGCTCTCCAATTGTGGTAAAACATTTCAGAGGTGATGAAAAGCTAAAAACTCAGATAGGAGGTTTTATGGAACTGTTTGAAACTTTTTCACAAACTGAAGGACATAAAGAAATTGAATTTTGCTTAGGTCTTGATCAGGCATTTAGATTACAATTACCCGCAAAACCGCTTAAGCAAATAAATGGAGAAACTAAGTTAGTTACACCAGCACCGATTTATCTAACACCAAAAAAAATACAACTTACTAAGACTTATGTTGGCATCAATGCAGATCCTGCTCAAGCAATACATCGCCGCAGTGTATATGAATCATTGTTAAATCAAGAGTGAACACCTTGATATAATAATTCTTCGTGAATCAACAAGCAACATTAATACAAATCAAATTACCCGATGGCTCAACTAGAGAAATACCTAGTGGCAGCTCGGGCATGGATCTCGCTAAAGCTATTTCACCTAGCCTTGCTAAAAAATCTATCGCGCTTGATCTCAATGGACAAATAAAAGATTTATCTACAATTCTCAATAACAACGATGAAGTCAAAATCATTTGCCAAGGTGATGGCAAAAGCTACGATGTTTTGAGACACACGACATCGCATATCTTGGCTGCGGTAGTCCAGAAAAAATTCCCCAACGCCAAAGTCGGAATAGGACCAGCTACAGAAAACGGATTTTTCTATGATTTCAGAATTGACGATCATAAAATTACCGATGAAGATCTTGTTGATATCGAAAAAGAAATGAAAAAGTTTGCATCTGGAGCTTATGAAATTATAAGAGAAGAAGTTAAAGATGCTGATAGTAAACTGGCTGAATACAAAGCTGCAGGCGAGATTTATAAAGCTGAATTACTAGAGGAACATAAAAACAGTAATCCTACTGAATACTATTTCGTTGATAACAACGGAGCTAAGATTTGGTCAGATCATTGTGCTGGACCGCATTTGCCTAATACAAAATTTATCAAATCACTCAAATTAACCAATGTCTCTGGTGCTTACTGGAGAGCCAATCAAGAAAATGATGTCATGCAAAGAGTATACGGAACTGTGTGGTGGACTGATGAGGAGCTAGAGCAATATCTCAAGCGCAAAGAAGAAGCCGAGAAACGCGATCACCGCAAACTCGCTCGTACTATGGATTTGTTTTCGTCACATGATATTGCTGGAGCAGGACTGATATTCTGGCATCCGAAGCTTGCTGTTGTCAGACAAGAGCTAGAAGATTTTTGGAAAAAAGAACACCGCAAGGCTGGCTATGATTTCGTGGTCACACCACATATCGCCAAGTCTGAGTTGTGGGATATTTCTGGACACAATAGTTTTTACAAAGACAACATGTACTCACTAAAAGTTGATGAGCAGGAATATATTCTCAAACCGATGAATTGTCCTTTTCATGTTTTGATTTTTAAAGATTCAAAACATAGCTATAGAAACTTGCCAATCAGAATGGCAGAGATGGGGACTGTTTATCGAAATGAAGCTTCTGGAGCGGTTCATGGACTTGCTCGTGTAAGAGGCTTTACTCAAGATGATGCCCATATATTTTGTACTCGTGAACAATACGTTCAAGAGATTCAGGGCGTATATAGATTAATCGACAAAATTTACAGCACTTTAGGTTTAACTTTCACAGTGGAAGTTTCAACCAAACCAGAAAAAGCAATTGGAGCTGATGAAATTTGGGATTTTGCTGAAAGTGGTCTCAAAAAAGCTTTAAGTGAATTGAATGTAGATTATGAATTGAATCATGGTGACGGAGCTTTTTATGGTCCTAAAATAGATTTCAAACTCAAAGATGCTTTGGGTAGAATCTGGCAAGGAGCGACTATACAGCTAGACTTCAATCTACCAGAGCGTTTCAAGCTAGAGTATACCAATGATCAAAACGACACTAGTCAACCAGTAATGATTCATAGAGCAATTTTTGGATCTATGGAAAGAATTTCAATGGTCTTAATCGAACACTTCGCTGGCGCTTTTCCAACTTGGTTGTCTTCCGAACAAGTCGTAGTTGTGCCAATCAGCGACAAACATAATGACTATGCTCAAAAAATCGCAGCAGAACTTGTTGAAGCTGATGTCAGAGCAAAAACAGATTTGAGAGCTGAGAGAATGAATTACAAAATCAGAGATGCTCAGGAAAAACAAATCCCATATATGCTTGTGGTTGGAGATCAAGAGATGGCATCAAACTCTGTCTCTGTACGCTATAGACGCGGAGATAATTCTGTGACTATGTCAATCAGTGATTTCACTGACAAAATCAAAGCCGAAATCAAATCAAAAGCACTTGAGGGTGGGGTTTAAGCTAGCAGTTTAATAACATTATCTAAATGCTTTGCAATAGAGTCATGAAGAACTTTTGGCGGCTGGTGCAAATCAAGCCTATCGCGCGCCTCAGTAATTTTACTTTTCAAATATTTGCCTTCACCTGTGTTTAAAACGGGATTATCAATAACAGTGGTAGCAGTATCTAAAAGCTCAATGGCTTTAATCACAGCTTTTTCGGGGCTTTCTTCTTTACCCTCAGCTCTATCGTAAGACCTATACAATATAT
>JAJTHA010000063.1 GCA_021299565.1 Candidatus Caenarcanales bacterium | reverse complement strand
TTTCTATTCCACCAATTCTAATTTCTCCAGATTGAGCTTTTGTTTGCCCCATTAAGCAACCAAATAATGTAGACTTTCCTGTTCCGTTTTCGCCAGATAGAAGTATAAAGTCACCTTCGCTAATACTAAGATTCACGTTTTTGAAGACATCTTTATCTGGATATGAAAAACTAAGATTATTTATTTCTATTTTATGTCCTTGCATTTCAGCAAAAGATTTTTTCTTTTGATCTGCTTCTATTAATCCCTGTCCGGCTTTTAGAAATTCTTGTAGATTTTTTAAATTAACTGCATGTTCTGGCAATTTGGCCAAATCCTCTATGAAACCTTGTCCACCAAAAAACATCTGAATCATAGCTCGGTAAGAAGTCAAAATCACTTCAGGTGGAACTCCAATAGACCCAGCAAGAGTTATACCCGCAAAGATGCTCGCCATCCCAGCGGATGCTATGCTCATATAACTAATTGCCGATCTTGTTTTATGCGTTTGATGTAGTTCTATAGTTTTAACAGTGTTTGCTTCATGACTTGATTGCATTGAGTGAATACCAGGGCTACTAGTGATTTCTTTTTTGGCTTTAAGAATTGAATTTTCTCTTGCAGCGTGTCTGTTAAGTAGCATTGTTAATTTTTTCATTACTGGTAAGTTGATTGAATTAGTAACAGTGATTGCTGCCCCTGCTAGTCCAAGTGCAGACAGGGTCATAGCCGCAAGAAATGGACTTGTTGCGGCAATTACTCCAGCGCCTAGAGCGTTTTGAATAAGAAATATTGCTCCGTTATTTAATATTCCATTAGACTCTTGAAATGATTGAATGCCCCTGGTGACGACTGTTTTTGGGTCTGTATTTCCTGTCGCTCCCAAATCAGTAAAATATATTGCATTCAGGCAATCTTTTTGTATTTTTTTTGATATTTCAATATCGATTCCTTCTTTAATTAAATTTGCACAATCTTCAAATAAATTACTTGTGATCATTGAAATGCCAGAATATACCAACCCCGCTGTTATATTAGGATTGTTTGCTTGAGCCCAGGTCCCTGCTGCGTGAGCGCCTGCACTTGCGATAGTTAAACCTAAAGCGGTATACCTGCTTCGTTTGTAATTATTCCAGCCATATTTTACTCTAAATTCTTTGAGTAATTTTAAAATATTTTCTTTTGAGCTTTCGTCATCAGTTTTTTTAGTGAGTGACTCAAAAACATTTTCTATGAAAGCCTTATATGGAGGAAATCTACCCTTGAGTTCTTTTATATAATCTTTTTTGAGAACTTCTTGATCTAATGTTGGAAGATTTTGGTAGTTGGTGTTTTTGACGAAACGATTGATATCATCCATCAAATTTGTTGCATTCATCAAATCAACTTTTGAGAAAAAATATAGCCATGCTTCACCTTTAGCCTCATCTGTTTTACCCAGATTTCTTTCCACCCACTTATCTAGTTTGTCGCAGATGAATTCATGCTTATCTAAATCCACAAATTTTTGCTTACTATCTGTGCCTTTAAATAGTGACTCCAACTCAGAGAAAAATTCATCTAATTGTTTCTGATCAGCTTCGCTGATTTCTTCTGAGTCTTTTGTTCTAAATTCTTGAGCAAGACGTTTTAATTCAAGTTGATTGTGCCCACTATGAACTTGCGTTGTCGGATCTGCTTGAATTTCGTTAATAATCCTTCGAACAGGATGTTTGCTTTCGGCTGGCAGGTCTCTTTCCTGCCATGCTTGTTTGATAAATGAAGCTACTTTTGGAAACATTCTCTAACCTAATAAGTATAAAGAGATTAAAGGCAGAGTTTTTATGGGTAATTCCCCTAGTATTGATTCACCGAAGACCCCTATGGTGTTATATATGATACTAAAATGTGGTATCATATATAAAGATGGTCGAGAAATATAGAAAGCTTCTATCTCAAGTCAAAGAAAACCCGAAAAATGTAACTGTCACTGAATTGATCAAACTCATGGAGTTAATTGGATTTTCTTTTCGAAGAGGTTCAAAAAATCACTATATTTTTTACTATCAATCTAAAACTATTTGTGTGGCACCACCACATCCAGGTAAGCATATCAAGCCTGTCTATGTAAAAGAATGTTTGAAAGCAATTGAGGAGATAATTAATCATGGCAAAAAAGAATAGTGTTGATAGAAAAATTATTGAGCAATATTTAAAATTGCCATATAGTTTCACTGTGGCAAAAGATCAGGATGAGGATGATCAAGATTATTATTATGCAAGCGTTAATGAGTTGCCTGGTTGTGTCTCTGATGGACAAAGCCCTGAAGAAGCACTCAAAAATATCAAAGACTCAATGTACGACTGGATTGAAACGGCTTTAATTAATGACGATAAAATTCCAGAACCTAATAAATGCAGTGGAAAGTTTTCTGTTCGCATACCACCTTCTTTGCATCAAGATCTAGTCAAAAAAACTCAAAGAGAGGGAGTGAGCATTAATCAATTTATTACAACTGCTATCGCAAGAGCTGTTGGTTATTAGAGCAGCTTTCTCTGACACTTAACCCAAAATGCAAGCCTAGAGTTGAAGCTTAATATAGCTAATAATTCTATTGTGAATAAATAAACTTTTTTTACCAAAGTTTTCAAAAAAGA
>JAJTHA010000164.1 GCA_021299565.1 Candidatus Caenarcanales bacterium | reverse complement strand
GGAAGGACTAAAATCCTTTCTTGTAAATATGCCAAATTTAAATCCCTTTATTGCAATAAGATCAGGCTGGTTTAAGAATAGCTCTAGCCCTCAAAATATTAAATCCATTAGTCAAAAATCTCTCAATGACCTTTTAGAATCTTTACCGGAAATCACAAGGGACAAAAATAATAACGAAGAGATTCAGGTTGCTGCGAGTTTCACTCAAGCTTTATCTCCGGATGAAATATATGCAATCTCATCACCAATTAATGATCCATTCTTCCCTGATGACTTAGCTCAAACGAATGCTTTCTTTGCTTTTCTTGATAAAGCTTTCAAGGGATAAACATGTTATCATTTGCATATTATGTAAAATATGGTTTTGATATTTGATGATGATATAAAAGCACGCAAAGATGCTCTTGACCTCGTCACTAAATGGTCAGAAAACAGAAAGGTCGAAGTAAGACTTGACTCTGTGAACGCCACAAGCCTTGATAGTAATCTAAATGATGATGTTTGCATGAAACTTCTCCACGCCAAACCAACTGGTGGAGATAAGCTAGCCATTATATCTGGTGGATCAACTAATGTTAGTAATCATTCAAAAAATTATTTCTTTAATAAAGGCTTTATTGATGTTCTTGAAGGGCTGAATGAATTCCTCGGGAGTCATCCCTCTATAAATCCTTTTGTTGCATTAAGATCTAGTTGGTTTAATAAAAACACGGAAGTCACTGAAAAGACCAAAGCATTTACTCCAGCTTCACTTAAGCAACTGTTGCAAGATTTGCCTGGTGTGACACGCAGGCAAAGTAACTATGAGGAATATATGGACGCCACAATTGAAGCAGTTGAAAAGGCACCTAATGAAATTTTCACTATGGCTAAAACGTATTCTTCAATAGATGAAAATGAAAAAGCTTTCTTTGCTTTTCTAGATAAAGCTTTTTTAGCATAAATCTATTTTCATGCAACTAAGCAATTCACGAGTTGATTGATTTGTTCCAAATCCAAACACTCACCTCTGAGATTTTCGTCTAGATTGAGCTTCTCGATTGACTCACGAGGATAGCCTGCAGCAAGTAAACCATTGAAAAGTTTCTTGCGACGATTAGCATAAACAGCCTTGATAAATCTTCTTACTGCTTTTGGATTTTCAAGCTTAATCAAAGGTTCAGCTCTCTTGGTGATTTTTACAAAACTAGACTCGACTTTTGGTCTTGGCATAAAACAACCCTTTGGCACATCCAGGCTTTTTTCTACAGTCGCCCAATATGAAAGCAAGAGCGTCATCGCGCCGTGATCCTTAATCCCAGGCTTTGCTAGAAGCCTATCTGCAAACTCTTTTTGCACCAGTATATTAATTTCAGAAACTTGTGGATTACTGATACTTGGCTCACCAATCTCTCCTAACAAATGTAGAATAATTCTAGAACTAATTTGATAAGGAATATTTGCAACGACTTTAACAACACTAGTTTTATCGCCAACGATTTCAGGAATAGTTAATCCCAAAAAATCAGCTCTAATATATTTATAATGTGGATAATTTGCTTCTAAGATTTTGTGATGAGTTTCAGTACTTGCATCAAGCTCAACGGCATAAAGTTTTTTACAATGTTTGACAAGTCGTTCTGTCAAAAAACCAATTCCTGCTCCAATTTCAACGACTATATCTTTATTTGAATCTAGATTAGAAGCTTTGACTATCGCATCTAGCTTGGATTCATCTATTAAAAAATTCTGACCAAGAGCCTTTTGCTTGGAGAAATTCTTTGCTCTAAATGCTAAATCGCTCATTGATTTATTACATTGTATAGCAATCCAGGCCAATAATTCGCTAAAATCTAAATTGATGAGCTTTTTATCAGGAATCTTTAACAAAATACAAAACATCTTCAGCCAAAATACAGAAGAACAAAACGCCAATATTCAAGTCGCTCAAAAGCATAAACTTACAGAAACGGATTTTGACAAGTTGGAAGAGGAGCTGATTCGCAGCGACTTAACCGTAACACTTGTGCTCGATTTTGTAGCTTCACTGAGAAGCAAAGCCATGCACGAAAGTATTTTTCAAGAAGATATCAAACAACATCTCAGTGATTTTCTATTAAGAGCTTTTGATAAAATAGACAAAAAACTTTTTAAATTAGAACTAAATCCTCACGCAACAAATGTGATTTTGGTAGTTGGTGTAAACGGTGTTGGCAAAACTACAAGCATCGCTAAGCTCGCTAAATTTTTCAAAGATAAAAGCTTCAAAGTGATGATAGCCGCGGGAGATACATTTAGGGCAGCTGCCGAAGAACAACTAGAAACCTGGGCAAAAAGAATAGAAGTCGATATCTGCAAACTAGAAGAAGGCTCCAAGCCAAGTACTGTTGTATTTAAAGCAATTGAAAAAGCCAAGCAAGAAGGACATCAACTGATCATCATTGATACCGCTGGCAGATTACAAAACAAACAAGATCTGATGAATGAGCTTGGCAAATTAAAACAAGTTATTGAAAAAAATCTAGCTGACACCGAGCATCAAATAGAGACCATGCTTGTTCTTGACTCAGGCACTGGCTCTAACGCTATTTCTCAAGCTGAAAAATTCAACGAAGCTACCAAACTAGACTCAATATTTTTGAGCAAATTTGATGGTAGCGCCAAAGCTGGAATGGTTTTTGCTCTTGCTCATAAGTTTAAATTACCAGTTAAATTTATGGGGACTGGTGAAAAAGCAGAAGATATTCAGGAGTTTAATCTCGAAGAGTTTACGGCAAAGTATCTCTAATAGTTTAAAGTCACTGCGAGCTGCGAAGCAGCGTGGCAGTCCAGTTTCTACAATTAGTCCTGGATCGCCACGATTTGCTACGCAAATCTCGCGATGACTTTATAGTTATAGATTTAGCTTGTACTAAGCAATTGTTTACATTCCCGAAACTGTCACTATACTCATCTTCGCTAAACCCAATCCAGCAGCTGCATCCATTGCACCTACAACGAATTTTTGTCTGGTGTCAGCATCAGTAACTATATTAAGCGGTGAGTCTTTGTACTCAGGCAAAGCAATCAATTCTTTAAGTGCAGCTTCGACAGCAGGACCCACTTGCTCCGGCTCAAAAGGAGTCTCAGAAAGCTTCTTACCATTGATAGCAATTAAGCCATCAGCTGATATTTCTAGCGTTATGGCTTTGACTTTTGAAGAGATGTTTTTGCCATTTTGGGCTTTAGGGGGTTCAAGCTTAAGTGCTGTTTGATTAATGAGAGGCGCGATTACAATCATGATCAAAAAGAGAATCAAAAATACGTCCGTCAAAGGAGTAATATTTATCTCCGAAAAATCATCTTGTTGTCCACCTGCGCTAAATGCCATAAATATATCCTTGCTGTTATTTCAGAAAATCCGGAAATGCTTCCGATGCTTGACTAGGATTATTGTTTGGAGCAGAACCAACATTAAACTGAACACTTACAAAGCTCATAAATAAAAGCTTCAAAAGCATAAAATCATCACCATATCTTTTTACTATATTTCCAAAAAGGTTATACGCAACTACCGAAATAATTGCAATTGCCAGACCATATCCTGTCGCAATAAGTGCATTTGAAATCTCACCAATCATTGCCAAAGACGCTCCTTCAGCACCTTGACTCATATGAAACAAAGCTTTGATAACCCCAGAAACCGTACCGAATAATCCAAGGAATGGAGCTACGGCACCGACTGTTGCTAGTATCGGCAAATATCTTTGTAGTTTACGAATAACTATTGCAACTGTAATATCATAAGCTCTTGAGAAATCTTCTTTTTGCACTGCAAGAAGCCTGATACCTTCTTCAGCAACTTCACCTGTAACGCTATTAAGCTGTGTAGAAAGCATTTGAGCAGCTTCTAGATTACCTTTTTCTAATTGACCTTGAAGGCTGTGAATAAATCTTGAAATATCTCTATTGTTATTGTTGTAAAAAAGTGTTCTTTCGATAATTACTGCAATAATCAAAAACGAACATATGGTAATAGGGACAGAAGAAATTAAGTCATTTTGGAAATAATGCCAAAACGAAGATAGTAAATTAAAACTTGCTTCATGAGCCTGCTCGGTAAGACCCGCGGCTTCAGCCAATCCTAAACCTTCTTCTGCTACTTGTGTTTCGTCCATGAATATTATTATAGTACTGAATTGCTGGGTTGTCAGGAATAGAATTCATTTTAAAATTGCTTTAGAATCGTGCAGAGCAAGGCTTGCGAGTCCGAGCTACCCGGAGTTGACTTATCCGTCAATGAGGATAGCGAGGACGAGCGTAACGCAGCTATGCGCGATTCTGAAACAATTTTACCAACGTTGTTTTTGAAACACATTATAATCAAAAGTAAAATCAATATCAACAGTAGGAGCAGAACCTGGAGGCAAAGGATCAAAAGGAGCAGCCGCACTTACAGCCTGTAATGCAGCCTGATTAGCCGATTGATCAGCACTAGCTTGAACAAGTTTCAAATTTGTTAATGTGCCATCAGACAATACCGTAAAACTAACTTTAATTTTATTTGATTCAGTTCCAGTCGGTGGTCTCCAGGCACGCTTTATTTTGCGCTGCAAATTAGACATATATGGTCCAAAATTAAAATCCGCTCTTGATGCAATACTTGGATCCCGGTCGCCATAAGGATTAGGAGGAGGATTGCCCGCAGTACCTAAACCACCACTACCACCAGAACCGCCGCCAATGCTATCAGGAGCACGAGGTATGCTACCAAATCTCGATACGATATCATTACCCGGACTTGAGCTAGATCCATCACCACTTATTGGAGCAGGTCTTCCAGTAGAAGATGACCTAGAGCCCGAACCAGTGCTAGTGTTCATTGCGTAGTTCAATGGAGATGGCAAAGTATTAGAATTAGTCGCTTGAGTTTTTTCGAAAGCATTATTAAATTGCTTGGGTTGCGGTTTAAAAGATTTTGGAGTTGCAACAGGAACCGGACCAGCAGAGGGTTTTGGATCACTCATTTTTGGTGCAGAAGCTGGAGCTGGTTTAGGCAAAGCTTGTGGCTTTGGACTTGTTTTGGTTTGAGATTTGCTTTGTTGCTTTGGTGTACCTGAACTTGGAGTTGGAGGTTTTATTGGTTTAGTAGGATCATGCTTACCCTGATCTCTTGAATTTTTGTCTGATTTTTTTTTAACTTTCTCTGGGACTTTTTCTTTAGTTTCTATTTGTGATGGAATGAATTCAATAGTACTTACTTGTACTTTTGGTTTAGGGTAACCAGTAAATAATACTGATGTAATGATTGCTAGTAAAACCAAAACATGCAGAATAAAGCTCATTGAGCTTGATTCAGACAAATGCTCTTTGCTGTTACTAAACTCAAATCTCATCTTGCCATTAGTGTCATAAACTTTTCTCAAGAAAGAAGCTTCAAGATTATTTTTACGACTTAAATCAAAAAACATAAAAGTCCAGAAACTAAAACAAGCAATAAAAAGACTTGAAGTAACTGGATTAGGGAAGCGCAACTCTTTAAAAATGTCCTGAGATATTTTGATATCCAAAAACGGAATAGACTCCAAAAATGACGCAAGATCTTTAACAGCTTCTTGAGGCACACTTGATATCAACATGACCAAAGCCATGAAGGCTAATGAAGTGGCTAAAGCCAAAAAATACAAAAACTCTTTATTGTGACTTCTGCTAGGAAGCTCAGCTTTTTTAGAAAAGCTAAACTTATCATCAGCTGTATAAGCCAATATTTCAGGATCAATTAATTTAGGATACCTGTGCAAGATACTAATATTTTAATACGTAAATCTTAAGATGTCTATAAGACTTTAGCTTCTTCTCTTAAAGCTCTAAGTAGCTTTTCGGCAGCTTCGTCAGCACTACCATCAAAAATTTTGACTTGCCCTCTAGCCGGAGGTAACTGAGCTGACACAATTTCTATACCAAGATTTGCAACTCCATCAAAAGTTTTTTCATCAATTGGTTTTTTCTTTGCTTTCATAATACCCATTATTGATGCGTAACGCGGCTCGTCATTTCCTTTGTCACAAGTCACCAATGCTGGTAAAGCGAGTTTGAAACTTTGTAATTCGCCAGAAAGCTCTCTAGAAGCGAGTAGATCATCGCCTGCCCATTCAAGTTTATTTGCGCAATGAACCATTGGCAGATCTAATAATCCAGCAACTGCAGACTCTGCCCAAGCAGACTCAGTATCAATAGTTTTCTTTCCGCCCAAAATCAATTGAGCTCCTGTCTCTTTGACAGCATCAGCCAAAGCTTGAGTATTTAGAATATTAGATTTGATCAAAATTGCTCTATCTGCGCCCATAGCAAGTCCTTGTCTCAAGGCTTCAGTACATCTTTCAGGACCCATAGCAAGCAAAATTATCTCTTCGACTTTAGCTTCATTAGCTTCTTTGAGTTTTAGTGCTTTTTCAATTGCAAATTCTGAATATGGATTTAGTATCCAAGTAATTCCTGTTTCTTCGATAGATTTTGAATCTCCAGCAACAACGATTTTGGTTGTGGTATCTGGAGTTTGGCTAACTAAAACTACTATTTTCATAAGTATTTTTTACCCAGCTTAAGAGATCTTTAACCTAACTTCTTTTTGGCAAAAGTCAAAACCAATATAGGCAACAAAATAAAAGCAGACAAATTCATAAGTATCACTAATAAAGTCACCAATGAACCTATAGCGAGGTAATCTAAATCTTGCATAATTCCAATATAACATCAAAAGACGAGTCAAGATTTCACATCAAGATATTTCCAGAATAGGCTGAGTAGTGTATTTAGTTTTTAGCTCTTAAATCATATGACCGATGAAACTCACTGCTAGATATGGAATAGACGATTTAGGTATGAAGAAAATTTTTATAGTAGCAAGTTTAATTTTGACTTTCACTAATCAAGTTAAAGCGGCATTGATGAGCAATGTGCCAGCAGTTTATATAGAAGGCAGGAAACTCGCTATCAAATTCAAGAACATGAACACTAAAGCAAATCCAATGAAGGTAACTGCTCTAGTTAAAGATCTTAATGGCAATGAAATTCCGTTAAACATACCTGTCAGAATCGGAAAAAGCAAAATTAGAGCTTTTGTCAAAACCCCAATAGTTAGTGGTGATACAAAACTTTCTTTCCAAATCAGTGGTGGTGAAATACCAGCTAATCAACCACTTGCATACACCATGTTGATTTTGGATGATCCAAATTTTAGAGCAGTTGATCCAAGTGATCCGGGTAATTCAGATTTGGTTACTTTACCAAGTAACGCCGCTACCCTTGGTTTAGCTGGTCCTCAAGGTCCAGAAGGACCCCAAGGAGAAAAAGGCGCGACTGGTCCTGCTGGTGCTAGTGGTCCTGCAGGTGCTCAAGGTCCTAGTGGTCCGCAAGGTCCTGTTGGCCCAGCTGCAACTACTATGCCAGGTTCAGGCGTCATTGGACCGGTTAATAATTCTTTGCGAGCGAACTTGATTGACAATGGCAATCAAAGACTGAGCATAGGCGGTAGTGCTGGTGCTAATGTAACTTTCACAGCAAGCTCTTCTGGTGCAATTAATCTTGGATTACCAAATAGTTCTGGAACATTAGTCACCAATAACAGCATGACACCACTTGCAATAGATCCTGGTACAAGAGATATAGATGGACAAACTACTATCAACGTCAGCGGTTTGAATTACATTACACTCACTGACTCAAATCCTGCTAGTACTGATGAACTATTCACTATTACTGGCGGAACAAAAGGTCAAACAGTAATTTTGGAATTAACAAGCGACATGAGAATGAGACTTGATAATATGGGTGCAGCCAATACAATTCAATGGGGAAGAGGCACTGGAGTCAATCAGAGCATGCCTGTCTATGCAACAGAAATTTACAAGTTTTTGAATAACGGCACAGCGTGGTTCTTGGTAGACAGATATAATCTCTAATAATGCATTTTTTAGTAGAAGAACAAAATTTCGATTCATACAAAAAAATTCTTTTGATTTTTGATGTAGACGGCACCTTGCGTCCTGATACGGTGGAAGCTTTGGATCATAGATATCCAAAAGTAGATCCTATCGTAGCCAAAAAATTAATGGAACTCAATGCTCTTTCTCAAATTGAAATTAGTATTTTGACCGCAAGAAGCTATGTAGATATTTATAGATCAAATTTACCAAAAAACGTAACTAAATATTGTGGATTTGGTAAACAAATTATACAAAACGAAATCTTGAGATATCCAAAAGAAGAATTTCATCGTGCCTATGATGAAACCACAATGTTTATTGATATTATCAAAGACATTCTAGGACCCAAATTAACCAGTAGTTTAGATTTTTTAATTACACCAGGGGACTTTTCTGTATATTTTGAAGCTAAGGATTTCCAAGAGCAGAAAGCAAAAATAATGGAAATCATTGAGATTGTTTTATTTAATTCTCAACGATGGAAAATCGATGATTTAGGACGCGAGGTTGTCTTTAAGGATGCCAAATATCCTTATACAAAAGGAGATGCGATTTATCATATTTTAGATTTAGTAGATTTATCAGAACCAACAAAAGTATTTTTCTTCGGAGATAGTTTTGCAGATTATAAGGCAATGGAAGCTCTAAGATCCTATCAAAAGATGCACCCCCAAAAAAGGCTTAAAGTCAAAAATATTGCAGTAGGTCCTATACTGAAAGATAAAGAATTGGTTGATATCGTTTTTGAATCTTATAAAGAAACGCTAGAGTTCGTAAATGATTTACATGCTAAGTTATTTAGTAGATGAACTCAAACACTAACTATAAAAATGCAAGTTTTTACAAAAGATTATCTGCTTTTTACTTAGCGCAATTATTTATCATAATCGGGACTGCATCAGTAGTAAGTATCATAAACGTATTACAACCTCTTGCATTTACTTTATGGTCTTATAATTTCTGGATTTTAATTTGCTGTGTTTATTTTGGGATATTAATTAGTGATCAGTTTTTTCAATGCTTGCTAGGGGCAAATTTAGCTAAAGCAATTTTGGGTTTAAGAATAATAGATCACAAAGAATTTAAAAAAATCAATATTGTGGCAACACTACTCAGAACATTATTTGGCTTCATCTCGTTTTTAGCATTGGGACTAGGTTTCATTGCACTAGCTTTTAACTCTGAAAAAAGAGCACTACACGATATTTTAGGTGGTTCAAAAGTTGTTCAAAAAAAACAAGGAATGATTTTAGGCTTTATCTCAAATCTTATTGCCTTGTCAAGCCTATTAGTTGGCCTATCTGTTTCATTCGTACTAATAAGTTCTATAGTCTTAAGTCCAATTGCAATCAGCAAAAGTCTTGAAGGATATAATAAATATTCTTATTACCAAGCAGGAGAGTTTGCGACAGAGGCTTCAAAGAAAATCGCATTTCATAACGGCACCATTACCGCTTTACTAGGATCTGAATATTTAAATTTTCATTTCGACAGCGAGAACAAATATAATCAGGTCACTCTCAAAGATGCTCTAACAGCAGGGTTCAAATATTGGGATTTGTTTTTGCTTTGGGATTCAGAAGATCAAAAAATCTATCTTGCATTAACTATCCCAAAATTGATAATTAAAGATATTGATTCCAAAGATATCAGCATTTACGATGGTCAGTTCTTGATTTCAAAACAAAATATCATCAGTGAAAAATTATTTGATTTATTTGACATTGAATATATTGAAAATGGGATTAAAATTCAGCTGACCAATGATGATCTCAATATCCTGAATGACAACAATCTTGAGCCCGAAGACAAATTATATTTGATTGACAAACTCAAATCCATCAAAATACTATGGCGCAAATACTTGTCGGATTTATCAATTGAAACTATCTCAGCTTTAAGTGATGAAGAAAAACCACTCAAGAATAAAATCGAGATGATAGTCAATACTCAAACAGGTTTTGTAACTAATGTAACCATACCAGAGGCAAGCAGCAACAAAATCTTTAACAAATTATGTGAAGACTTTGGCAAAGAAATACCAAGAATGAGATTAATTCCCGAAAGCCTGAAAGCTAAATCTTTGGTTCGACTGAATTTTGAACTTGAGTATTTAGAGATTCTATAGATTCTCTTTGGAAATATTTTTCAACAATAGCTTCTAATTCTTGATCATTCTTATCATATAGCCCTGAAAATATTTCTTGATAGGCTTGAGAATAATTCAAGGTTCTTCTAGGTTTAACCGCGTATAGCTCAAGCAAAGCCAATTGATCACCCAAATCTAAAATATCACTCAACTTATAGTATTTGGTCTCTTTAGAAAGATCAATTAATGCACTTTTGACCAAGTGACGGTATTGATTGCTAGATAAAGTCATTGGGATAGCCATCTGATAAACGTTAATTTCTGGAACGATATGAAAATCAACTGTCATTTTTTTTTGTTGCTCAAAATAGTTATGAGCATCCCACAGCTTGAGATCAGCATCTTGAACAATTTTGTCAATCATTGCAACTTTGAAATGGTATTCATCTTCTTTTAGATTATTAAAGTTATTAAAATAGTTATTTATTCTCTCTATGACTTTTTGTCCATAAGGTTCATTAGCCTCAATATCTTTATTAATAATCTTTTTAAGCAGTTTTGATTTGAGAATATTTGAATTAATCAAAAAATCCATTTCTTCGATAGTTAAATTGTGTTTAACCATGAAAGCTTTGTGCTGAAGCTCTCCACCAAAATCTTCAATGACCTGCAAGCGCGCCTCTTTCAACTCTGTTGCATCAATCATAAAATCCGGATTTAAAGATAAAGTCAAAAGTTTTTCTCTTAGATTATAGTCTTTTTGGATACGAGGCTTGAGCACGGTATTGAAAAAACGAATGATTTCGAGATTATCCAAGAATTTATGTTTGACTTGATCTATTTTCAAATAACTGTTTTCAATCTTTGTATTAAATTCCTGCAAACTTGTGAAATTTGTTTTGATAAAAGCTTGCCATTGAGCATCAATCGCAGCTGGATCTTCCAATTTATCCTCAGACATTTGCAATAGAATTTTTTGTCTAATCTCACTTGCCATTTGATCTTCAGCATTAGATGCAAAGAGATCCAAAGAAACTAATCTATTAAAAGCATCTCGGTAAATGGCTTCGAATTTAGTTCTATCAATAGAAGCATTTGCTTGCAATGGCGCTAACAAACAAAATACAACTAAAATCCGATAAATCATTTATGTTTTTTTAAAAGCTCAATAATATCTCTCAATAATTGTAATCTAGTCGCACTATCAAAACCACTTAGCCTGAACGTCAGTAAAGAACCAGCATTTCTGGCTCCAACTGCTCCTGATTTAAAAGTTGCTCTACCAGTTAATTCGCTTGGGAGTAATCTTTGCAATTGCAGCCATGCTTGCAAGCGTAAATCATTTGAAAATCTAATGAAATCACCTTCTTGATTAATAGCTCTTATGCCAACAGAACTTGCCAAGAGCTTGAGTCGGGCAATTTCAGTCAATAGAAAAGCTTCTTGAGGCAATTTGCCGAATCTATCTTGCCACTCGTTAATCAACATGTCTATTATGCCTTCTTGGGAAGCATTTGATAATCTCTTGTACTCATTGATTCTTTGCTGAGCATCTGTTATCCAAGTTTCAGGGAAATAAGCATTAATTTTGATATCGATGGTACATGCTGTATCAGGATCAATCACATCGGCATTACCTTTCATCTCTTCAAGAGTATCGCTGAGGATTTTACAATATAAATCAAAACCAACAGAAAGCATGTGCCCATGCTGCTCAGCACCAAATATATTGCCAACACCTCTAATTTCCATATCGCGAAGTGCAATCTGATAACCAGAACCAAGATTGGTCAATTCTTTAATGGCTTTCAAGCGCTCTCTGGCTGTATCAGAAATTTCATTTGCTGGGTTATAAAGTAAATAAGCATAAGCCTGAACATCGGATCTTCCAACTCTTCCTCGCAATTGATAAAGTTGAGACAAACCGAAATTATTAGCATTATTAATAACAATTGTATTCGCGTCTGAAATATCCAAACCTGTTTCTATGATTGTGGTACAGACCAAAACATTAAATTCTCCATTCACAAATGAGAACATTACATCTTCTAATTCTCTATCTTTCATCTGCCCATGAGCGAATCTCACATTAGCTTCTGGGACTATTTCTTGAATTTCAAAAGCCTTTCTATCAATATCCTCAACTTTATTATGCACGAAGAAAACCTTGCCACCTCTCTCTAATTCATGGAGTATGGCGTTGCGGATAATTGAGGTTTTGTAATCACCAACAAAAGTTTTGACTGGCTTTCTATTGGTAGGTGGGGTGGTAATCAAACTTATATCTCTGATTCCAGCAAGTGACATATGCAAAGTTCTAGGAATCGGTGTCGCTGACATGGATATAACATCTAAATCTTTTCGTAAATGTTTTAGTTTTTCTTTGTGCGCAACTCCAAATCTTTGCTCTTCATCAATTACCACTAAGCCTAAATTTTTAAAAACAATATCTTTTTGCAAAAGTCTATGCGTACCAATAACTAAATCAAGTTCACCAGCTTTAAGCTTAATGGTAACTTCTCTTTGTTCAGCTGATGTACGAAAACGACTCAACAAACCTAATCGAACTGGATAAGCTGCGTATCTATCACTAAAGACATCAAAATGCTGTTGAGCTAAAACAGTCGTTGGTACAAGAATAGCTACTTGACGACCTTCCATCAAAACTTTAAATACTGCTCTTAAAATCACTTCTGTTTTACCAAAGCCGGCATCTCCACAAATCAATCTGTCAACCAATTTATCAGTTTCCATATCAGATTTGACATCATCAATTGCTTTAAGTTGATCCTCAGTTTCTTGATAAGCAAAAGCATCTTCAATTTCTATTTGCCATGGAGTATCAGGAGGATACTTATAACCAGTTTGCTTTTCTCGAAGAGCATATAAATTGATTAAATCTTGGGCGATGATCCTTACGGATTTTTTGACTTTTTTCTTAGTTCTTTCCCACTCATTACCACCTAGCTTGGATAGTCTAGGTTTCACTTCCTGATTGACATTGAAGCGGGACAAAAGATTAATCTGATCCACTGGAAGCAAAATTCTGGCTTCATCAGCATATTCAATAACCAAATATTCTTGCCTTAAACGCCCTTGATCAAGAGTCACGAACTCAGTACCGCGATATATACCGATACCATGCTTGTAATGCACAACGTAATCACCAGATTTTAGTTCTGAGATATCCGTATAAATTGCTTTATTGGTTTTGGTAGATTGAGTATTTTTTTGCTTGGCAATCGCCTGACGACTTCTTCCAAATAGTTCTCTATCCGTAAGAATAACCAAATCTAAAAGTGGTAATTTACAACCTTCTTCTAGACCGTCTCTTTGAATAATAACTTTTGCTTGATTGTCAGCAAGAAAACTATCTAGATTGAAAACCTCATTAGAAGCGGGGTTGTAAACTCCAGGCACATCCCATTCTTTGAGTATTCCCAAAACCCTTTGAGGCTGTTCACTATAGATAACTATGGTTTGATTTTCTTTGAGCTTGAGTTTTATAAATTCAACAAATGCCTCTACCTTACTAGCAAATTTTTCAGCAGGATAAGTTATAAATTGATAACTATTATCCTCGACTGCCGAAATTGACTCTGGCACTGTTTGCAGGTAACTAATTAGCTGACAATTTTTTACTTTTTGAGCGATAGAACTTGCATCTAAATGCAATAGATTATCAAGTGGAATTAATTTTGACTGTTTAATCGCATCAGCATAAAACTGATCTTGTTTTTTTGCCCACTGCTCCAATTGATTAAATAGATCTTGCCATTCATCCAATACTACGTGACAAGCTGATGGCATAAACTCGAAAATATTACTGGCATCTTGCCCAGCCAATTCTCTAAAGTATTCTATTCCCTCCCAATAAAGTCCTGGATCGAAGTCCTGATTTCCTTGGAGATGATCTACCAACTTATCTAAAGAATATTTTTGAGCCTTAGAAATTATTTTTTGATGCAGATCATCATTGTCTTTGCGCACTAAAGAAAAACGAGGATGTATTAAAGCCTCATCAATTTTTTTAATAGACCTTTGGGTACTTGTATTAAAACTTCTGATATTTTCAATTTGATCACCGAAAAACTCTATTCTGACTGGTTCACCAACAATAGGATAAATATCTACGATATCTCCCCTGGCACTAAAAGTACCGCGATTGTCCACCATGGCTTCTTTCAAATAGCCCAGTAAAATCAATTTGCGAGCAAGTTCTAATGGTTCAATAGACTGATTTGCTTTTAAGGTGACTTTTGAATCTTTAAACTCAGTAGAATTAATATAAAGTTGCGATAAAGCTTTTACATTAACTATAGTCAAAGAGCTTTCTAGTTTTGCCCAAGATTCAAAAATCTCATATTCTGCATTAAGAACACTGACATCCGAACTAATTTGATCATAAGGAGAAACTTCTTGCGCCAAAAAATTAAATATTTTTTTGCTGGGGCAGAGATTTTTGATTTCTCTATAATAAGTTGCAGCCTCATGATGATTTTGACTAATAAAAACAATTGGTTTATTGGACTTGGATAATAAATTAGCCAGTAAAAGGCTTTTGGCTGAATTAGTTAATCCGTAAATCAGCTTGCCTGGCTTGTAAAGCTCCTGCAATATTTCAGGAAATTTTTTTTTACTTTGAATGATGTCTAATAGTAAAATTTTTATCTCCTAGACCTGATTCGCCATCACTATTACAGCGGGTTTTTTACCTATTTGAGTTTTAATGATGTGATTAAGATGATCTCTCACCAAATCTTGATAAGCATCAATATTTGAATTCGGGTTATCCTCGCCATGTTTTTCAATAGCATTTATAATATCCGTGGAATTCATCAAACAAAATGCTCGCCATTCTTTATTGTTCGAAAAAGTACAAGCTTTTGCTGAGAATACTGGTCCCGAAACTACTTTGTTTTTCTTGTTCATCGAAAAAGTAACAGTTACAACACCTTCTTTTGCTAGAGACTCGCGCTCTTTGACAATTTTGGTATCCACATGAAAATCCTGCTGATCGTTAAATAAAATTTCATCGGTATTAATATGAGACTTTACTATCAATTCTTTATTAGCAATTTGAATCTGGTCTCCATTTTCTAAAATATACATAGATCCAGGATCAAAATTAGTCTCCAAGGCTAGTCTGGCGTGTCTAACCAGATGACGCGTTTCACCAAAAGCAGGTAAAAAATACTTAGGTCTAACTATGTTAAACATAAATTTCATCTCTTCGGTCATAGCATGGTTTTCAACATGCACACCTGATTCTCTTCCGCCAACAATTTTGACTTTTTTCAAGAAAAACTGATCTGAGATTTGAGCCATTTGACGCACAGTACCTGGAGGCAGATCTGCACTATTTATCACAACATCGCCTTCTTTAAGCTGTATTTCTAGGCTTCTATCATATGCAATTTTCACAAGCTCTCTAATTGCCTCTCCTTCTGGAGCCGTAGAAATAACTAAAATTTGACTATCTGGATAATTATCAATTTCTTTAATACTAATTAAATTTGCTGGATTATATTTCAAAATTCCAGTTTGCTTCAATGCCTCAAAGACTTCTCTTGCTTCTCTATTCAATAAAGCAACTTTTCTGTCGCAAGACTCAGCCAAATTAAATAGATTTTGCAATCTTATAGTGTTTGAACTGTAGGTGTTAACTATGACTCTAGATGGATTTGAGTTGAAAATATTTCTAAAATTATTGATAATCTCAAGTTCGGATTTTGAATAGCCTTCTTTTTCAACATTTGATGAATCTGAAATCATCAGGTCGATTTGATTTGCTGTGTTTTCGTTAGCGCAGCCATAAACACAAATTCCAGCAATATCTGTTTTATCAAATAAGCTTGTTTGGTCGATCTTGAAACTACTTGTATAAAAGACTTTGGAACCATATGCTTCAATCAAAACAGCATAGCTTTCATGCGTGCAAGTCGCAAATGTAAAAGGGGTAATTTTGAAATCATCAACAATCAATTCTTGACGAGAT
>JAJTHA010000207.1 GCA_021299565.1 Candidatus Caenarcanales bacterium | reverse complement strand
GTGCCGCTCAGAGACAGTTTTTTAGCGTTTTTGATTCAGGGTCTGGTTTTTTGATTAAAGAAGCTTATGATGGTAAGTCATCGGATTTGATTGCTAGTTTAGTGGCAAAATTTGATGAAATTAAGCTTAAGCCTAGTGATTTAAATTTGATAACTGTGCTAACAGGTCCAGGCTCTTTTACCGGATTGCGTACTGTGATTACTATTGCAAAGACTTTATCTTTGGAGCTTGAGATACCGGTTTTGCCGATTAGTATTTTTGAGTTGATGGGCTTACCGATAGATCTCAATCAAGACTTAGACTTTACTGATAAAGACATGAATCAAATTTTGGTCGATTATGCTTTGAAGCATTCTGCAGAAGCTAGTCTGGCGCATGATTTGACGCCTTTTTATTTGCGTGAGCCTAGTGTTAATTTGCCAAAATGAAAGAGTTTATAGAGTTAGCATATCAAAAGCTTTTGAAAGGACAATTAGATGAAGCTGCATCTTTGTATGAAAAAGCTCCTCTAACAAATGCCAAGAAATGGGGTTTTTTTGTTTGTGATTTTCTGAAGGACCCGATGAGAAACTTACCAGGACCTGGTTTCTTAACGTTCAGGCTTTTTTTTGAGACAACTATGAGAGATTTTGTAAAACACAATCGCAATGATTATTTTGAGTGCTTCGCTAATCAGATCCACAATTTAAATGTGCTTTATCCTGACGCCGAAAAAGAACTTAAAAAGCTTTTAAGTGAATATCCTCCAAATGACCTAGGGGCTTGTTAATAAATAGGCCAGGTTCTTTATTTCATAAGTGGCCATATAAAGGGAATAAACCAAAGTATAGGGCTCTAATATTATGGAAATTAAAAATGTAAATCTCAAGCAGGAACTAGCAGAAATCGCGAAGAAGCAGAAAGCTGACGTAGATCAAATGTTAAATGTTCCCAAATCAGAGTCAAAAAATTCTTTTTTGGACTTTGTAAGTGTAGACACAGCAGCAGCTGGAGTTTTTGATAGCGCTAAGTCTACAGTCGCAAATTCAACAAACCCTTCGCGAACTGCATATGTCGATGAAATAAAAGCGAAAGTGGAGTCGGGAAATTTTGAATTAAGTGGATTTCAAATTGCAGATGCAATGATCGAAGATGGAATTCTAGATTTCCTATTATAAAGGGGTAAACATATGAAATATTTAATTGATTTACTTGAAAAAGAAACAAATGTCTACAACAACTATTTAGATCTTGCAGTCAAAAAGAAAAAAGCTCTTATTGAAAATGATTTTGACACAATAGAATTAATTACAGAAGAAGAAAAAAATCTATCAACGAAAGTTTTGGCTTTGGAAGCCGCTCGCATAGAGTTTTTGCGTGAACAAGGTTTTGCTGCAAATATTCATATTAATGATTTGATAGAACAAGTCAAAGGCGATTCTAAAGTTCAGTTAGAGACTAGCGCCGCCAATTTAAGAGATGTCTTGAGAAACTGTAAAAAATTCCATGATTCAAATCTTTCTTTATTAAAACAATCATCCAACTACATCAATCATATGATCAAAGTTTTTTCAACTAGTTTGACTGGTGGAAAAGGACCAGCGATCTACAGCAAAGGTGCTAATCGAATTGAATCAGGAAGAATTGCAGACGTTCAAGGGTAAATAGTAGTTAATGACCGCTATATATTTAGTTTTGGTTTCGGTGATGATCTTCGGAGGATTTGCTCTTGAAGGTGGCCCGTTATTAGCAATAGTTTCTGTTTGGCAAGAATATATCATCATCTTTGGTGGTGCTTCAATGATCTATATGGCGATGATGCCGCCTAAAATTTTTCAACATATTTTACTGTTCGTTGCAGGTCCTTTTAAGGGCGGTGCTTACAACAAAGATACTTTCGTTGAAGTTTTAAAATTGCAGTATGAGTCTTTTGTCAATTTGAAAAGAAGCGGTCTTTTGAGCTTAGAGAAAGATGTTTCTAATCCTGCGGAAAGTACTATTTTTACTAAGTATCCAACTTTTATTGGTAATCACCACGCGTTAGATTTCTTTTGTGATTCACTTAAATTAGTTATTAACTACAACTCAAAACCAGAAGATGTTGAACAAGCTATGAACTGTGAACTAGACGCACATCATAGTGAGTCAGCAATTCCTCCAGGTGCGATTAATAGACTTGCGGATGCCATGCCAGCGGTTGGTATCGTTGCTGCGGTTCTTGGGGTTATTATTGCGATGGCGCATATCGATGGTCCGCCAGCAGAATTAGGTCACAAAGTATCAGCAGCTCTTACAGGAACGATGTTGGGTATTCTTGCTGCTTATGGTTATTTTCAGCCTCTTGCGCAGCATATTGAATATATCGGAAAAGATGAGAGCGAATATCTTCAGTGTATTAAAGAAGGTGTGATTGCATATTTATCTGGTGCTGAACCGATGGCAGCAGTTGAGATCGCGCGACGCACTATTAGTAGTTATAATCGTCCAACTAGTTTGGAGCTTGAAGAAGCTATCTCTGATATTAAGCCTAGGTAATAGATCTAATGTAAAATTACACAGTGAGCAAAATTCATTTTGTAATTTATGGAGTAGGTGCTGTTGGGGGCTTTTATGGGGCTCAGCTGCAGGCTTATGCTGCTAAATCAGAAGAATTTAGAGTTAGTTTCGTTGCTCGTGGTCAAACATTCATCGCTCTTAAAAATCAAGGAATCAAACTAATCTGCCGTAATGAAAACTTTGGCAAGATAGAAGAAAATATTATTATCGAAAAAAATCTTACTGTTTATGAAAAATTTTCTGAAATAAAGCTCAATCCGCAAGAATATACTGTCGTACTTTTGTGCGTCAAATCCAGGGACACAATTTCTTCTTGTGAAGATATTGCCAAAAATTTAAATGATAATCTTGTCGTCGTCTCAGTCCAAAATGGAATTGATAATGAAAACAAAATTGCTTCAGTAATTGGAATAGAAAAAACCATCGGATGTTTAACTAATGTTGCTGCTGAAGTTTTGGAGCCAGGGATTTATATTCAGAAAGGCACTTATGGTTTGGTTTTGGGGGAGTTAGAAAAGAATAAGGGACTAGTAGTGATTTATGAAGCGATGAAGGCAGCAGGAGTTGTTGTCAAAATCAGCGACAATATCATGAAAGATCTTTGGTCAAAGCTTGTATGGAACGCGGCTTTCAATCCAATTAGTGTGCGCTATCAGGCTAATATAGGACAGATTTTGACTGACCCAGAAAGAAAAAAACGAGTAGAAAATATCATGGCTGAAGTCATTAAAGTAGCCAATGCCGAAAATATTGATATTGGTCCTGAAGTTGCTCATAAGCACATTGAAAGGACAAGCGCTTTAGATTGGGCTGATTTTAAAACATCTATGCTTCAGGATTTTGAGAAAAATAAAGCAATAGAGATAGATGAGTTGCTTGGTATTATTATCAAGCTTGGAAATGAGCATAATATAGCTACGCCTCATGCAAAAGCTTTGTATGAAGAGCTTACAGCAAAACTGTGTTAATCTATATTTGTGCGATTTTTACTAGTTTTATTGTTTGTTTTATTTCCCTGCGCGACTTTTGCTGTTGTGCCAGAAGCCATACAGCAAATTATTAAAAAAGATTTCCCGAAAGCTATTTTTAGAATAGATGATTGCTTCGAGGAAAACAAAAATTTATGGATTTTAATCAAGCCAAGTTCAGAAAACTTGCAAGAAGTCTTGGAGCTTAGTTTTAAGAATGCAGATGAATACCTGTTTTCTAATAATTGGATTTATGTCAAAGTTTCGGACAACACTATCAAAAGCTTTGATAGTTTATCCAAGCCCATACAATCAAAAATACTTTCTAGCCAAATCACACAAGAATTTGTTATTCCTAACAAGTTTTCTTTACCCCGTGATTTAGCTGTTTTGGCAGGAAGACTTCCGATTGAACTAAACGCTGTTGAACTTGCCACAGAAAAAGAAGTTATTTATAGAAAGCGGTTATTGGAGCAAAAATCAACAGAGCCATTTAGGTTTTTTACTTATGATGTGCATTCAGGAGATTTTTCTTTATTATCATTGGAGCGAGGTCTTAAGAGTGATAAACCTTCTCAGCTAGAACGTTCTGAGTCTATTAGCAAAAAACTAAAATACCTTTCAAATATTAAATTAATTAATGATGAGGTTTATTTGTCTGATCTTTATCAATCTAAAATCTATAAAATCTCTAAAACTTCACCTGATCTTGAATTGGTTTTGGACTTAAATGATTATTTGCCAAAACAAGGAATCAGAGATTTTGTATTTAATCATAATTTTTCTGAAATTTTTGTTTTAACGAATAAAGATTCAAGTCTCTTGGTTATTGATCTCAATAAAAAGCAACTTATCAAACAAAATACTATCGCACCTATGGTAGCCAAGCTTCAAATGCTCTCTAGAAGCGCAAGCGAACCAGAATATTTATATTATTTTTCAAAAGCTACTAATAAAATATATTACTTAAGTACCTTTGATTATCGTGTTGCAGGTGAAATTGATATTAGTAAAATTGAAAGCGATCATAAATTGGTTCCATATTCTATGATTGTTACAGATAAAACGATTTATTTGGGTGTTGAATCTTTTGATCTCAAAAAATCAACACAACAAGCAGAAATTTTAGAATTTGATATGGTCACGGGTCAGCATATTTTGACAGTGGCATTGCCGGTGCTTCCGGATCTTATTAAATATGGCGGTCAATCAAATCTATACGTTCTAGGACGCAATGATCAAAAGCATTCTAAGCTAGTTGAAATATCACTTTTAGACAATACTTTGAAGGAATTAGATCTTTATCCGGATTTAGATAGTGCTAATGATTTTGTTGTTGATTCTGCTTCTTCTTTGATTTTTATTCCAAGTATTGAGAGTAAAGTCTTGAATATAGTCGATGTTAAATCTTTTTCTTTAGTGCAAAAAATCCAATTAGAAAAATCAATTTTTAATATAGTGAGGATATAATTTTTGGCAGAAAGTATTTATATACATTTGCCTTTCTGCAAAACAAAATGTCCATATTGTGATTTTGCATCTTTTGCTGGTCAAGAAAGCCAGTCTATGAGCGATTATACTCGTGCGCTTATTAATGAAATCAAATGGCGTATGCCAATAGCCTCTAAAAATACTAATCTTAAAACGATTTTTTTTGGCGGAGGCACTCCAAGCCTGCAAGAACCAAGTGACATCGCTTTATTGCTTGATGTCTTGAAGCTATATTTTAATTTTGATAAAGATATTGAAATAACTTTAGAGGCTAATCCAGGAACTATAAACTTGGACAAACTGCAAAAGTTTATAAATGCAGGAATCAATCGGATTAGTATTGGGGTACAGACTTTTGATCAAGAATTATTGATGAAATTGGGGCGAGGACATAGTTTGGAAGATAGTTTTATCGCGATAGAGGATATTAAAAAACTTGATTTTAAATCTTGGTCTTTTGATCTTATTTATGGATTACCGGGTCAAACTTTAGCGTCTTGGCAAGATACTTTAGAAAAGGCAATAAGCTTTGATCCACCTCATATTTCAGCCTATGCATTAAGCATTGAGCCAAATACGCCATATGGCAAAATTTATAAAGATTATAGTCATGCAGATTTGCCTCAAGAAGATTTATTAGTAGAGATGTATCTTCTAACAAATAAACTTTTGAAAAAGGCAAATTTAGAAAGATATGAAATTAGCAATTGGTCAAAACCTTCTCACCAAGCCAAGCATAATCTATGCTACTGGAAAGCAGAATCCTACTATGCTTTTGGATTAAGCGCTCACGGCTTTGTGGATAGCTGTCGATATTTTAATACTAGAGATTTGCATGAGTATATGATGCTTTTTCAGGATAGCGATGTTCTTAATCAAGCTTCAAAATTTAATTTGGAAAAAGTTCAAGAGAAAATTTTTATTGGTGAGGATGAAAATTTGGAAGAGAAAATTTTGTTAGGTTTGAGATTAAGCCCAGGTCTTGAACTATTTGATTCAATTAAATCCAAAATTGATTTTAGTAAAATAGAC